>NZ_DAIUEH010000018.1:0-87223 GCF_036845245.1 Methylobacter sp. | reverse complement strand
TCATGACGATCCGTATTTTCAGAGGTATGATTGTTATTTTAACCCTATAAAGAGGAGTGCCATGTCGATTATTTAGGAAAGATGTCTAATTATAAAAATTAGACGCCGTTTTCCACAATTGAATGAATCATTCGCATGATAACTGGAATTATTGCGAAGCTTGTGGAGGGGCAGCCATCCATTCACGGACGAGCTTTCGCCCTTGTTCTATTTGCAAGGGTGTCAATACCTTAACTAAGCTATCTCGCACCTTTACTGCTTTTTCTAATTCTTGTGTAGCGGCAAGTTCTGTCCACATATAGGCTTGAGCATAGTCCTGCGGCACGCCTGTTCCGTTGAAATACATCTGGCCGAGGTTGAATTGCGCCATTGCTTCGCCCTGATCAGTGGCTTTGCGAAACCAAAACGCAGCTTGTTCATCGTCTTGCGCGACACCTTTGCCATTGGCATACATTACGCCGAGATTGTTTTGTGCCTCTGCATAGCCCTGTTCGGCAGCCTTATGGTACCAAGCGACGGCTTGTTTATCATCTTGCGCGACACCTTCGCCTCTGACATACATCGCACCGAGATTGTTTTGAGCCGTTGGCAATTCTTGTTCAGCAGCTTTACGATACCAAAATGCGGCTTGTTTATCATTTTGAGCCACGCCTTCGCCATTGGCATACATCGCCCCGAGATTATTTTGTGCAATTGCTTCGCCTTGTTCGGCGGCCTTATGATACCACTCGACGGCTTGTTTATTATCTTGTGCTACGCCTTCGCCCCTGGCATACATCACACCGAGATTATATTGCGCCATTGCCAAGCCTTGCTCAGCTGCCTTACGAAATAATGAGACGGCTTGGCTGCTGTCCTTGGTCATGCCGCCTTGGCCTTCGCTATACATCAAGCCGAGGATCAGTTGCGACTTTGCATAACCCAAATCAGCGGCTTTGCGAAACCAAAAAGCGGCTTGTTTATCATCTTGTAACACGCCCTCGCCATTCGCATACATTATACCGAGATCGTTTTGTGCCGTTGGATCGCCCTGTTCAGCTTTTATGCGTATTTGCTGTTCTACACTACCATCAGTGTTTGGCATTGACTCAGCGTTTATGTGACTGGCGAACAATCCAGTGAATAACAAGACAGAAAGAACCACAACCGGCAATAAACTACGCATACCCACCACTAAATTCATTTACTTAAAAAATACAAGTAGATAATAGCATACTGTAAAAAATAGCCTATCAAGAGTTAGTTTACGCCTAATTAAGCTCCTTATAACTCTTGGGCGGTGAGCAGCCGATTTTGGGTGGGAAGAGTTTAGATGGAGTTTTAGGGGGCGTTCATGGGGCCTTTTTACTCTTGTTAGCCTGAAGTGCAGCAAACTCAGCCATGAACAAGATGACTTTTTGTGGTCCGCATCCTCATCCGGCAACGCCCGCTGACCATCCAGATGCAGTATGCGCTTGTCGCCTTTGAATTTGGTGCGACTGTCGAGAAAACAGTGGCACAAGTCAAATCTCCTCAGTGATAACGTCTAGAGTTTTTGCCCCACAGCACACCTGTGAGAAAACGGAGGAGCATTCCATGAAGGAAAAGCAAACGTCAATGGCCTGTATTTGCAACCTGCGACTGTCTCTCCGCCCTCACCATTGCTCTTTTATCCGGCAAGGCGGTTCTTGGCCGGAACACTGCATTACCGGTTCTAAATACGCAGAGTTTTCAGCCGATTTGCAACTTCCTGCCTCTGCTTACATTATTTCCAAAGGCACAGTTGTTGAAAAGGATGGGTATTTAAGTTTCTCAAGCCAGACCTTCACAAAGCGGGTATCCGCCGTTTGTTCATTGGCGGACTTGCTACCGATTATTGCGTTCTAAATGGTGCGGGATGAAATCAAGGTGTTAATGTAGCAGGCTGTAGAACTGGAATACCTGCGCTTTATCGCCAACCGCCGCTGTCAGCAAATCAGCCTGGATATGTTGTATCCGGGCGCTACCGATCCATTTTCCTGAATGAGTGAAATGATGGATCTCAATAAAGAAAAAACTTTTTTGAATCGCGGGTGACAGAGTATCAGACGGGCGGTGCGCTCAGTTGGAACTGATACAGCCCTTAACGCAGTACTGTTTGTATCATGATGACATCGAGCTCAAACAGTCGTTTATTTCCAAAATCAACTAGACGGTTTCTTGCTGTTTTGCGTACGCCTCGACAATTGCCAGGATCATGGGGCCAAAGCGCTCTTTCAACTCAGCGCAACGGGTTGAGTTGATAAGCTCAACCCCCTTGCGCTCGCTACGGATCAGCCCGGCTTCACGCAAGATACGAAAGTGTTGGGATAAGGTCGATTTGGGCAACGTCCGCTTCTGGATAGTTAAGAAAGTTGAACAGTTCTTGGCACATTCTGCGGTGGCCAGATTGACGTATATTTCTATGCGTACAGGGTCGGAAAAGGCATGCAGGATGCCTTCTACAGTAATTTCTTCTATGGGAGGATGATAGGGTGTTCTCATAGTCGATAGCATATCACACTTGACTGTATAGCTTTATAGTTCCATAATCCTGTACTAATGAATTATTGAGTTAATTCAGCTAATCTAACCTTTAACTTCGAGGATTTATTTATGAGCAAGCTTTCTGGAAAAATCGCCGTTATCACGGGGGGCAATAGCGGTATCGGGCTGGCGACGGCAAAATTATTTGCAAGCGAAGGCGCTACCGTTGTCATCACCGGACGCAGACAAGCGGAACTTGATGCCGCCGTGGCTGAAATCGGCAGCAATGCTGTCGGTATCCAGGGCGATGTATCAACGTTGGCTGACCTTGACAAACTTTATGCCGAAGTTAAAAACCAATTCGGACATATCGATATTGTATTCGCCAACGCAGGCATTGCCGAATTGGCACCGATCGGCTTGATAACCGAAGAGCATTTCGACAAAATCTTTGGCATCAATGTCAAGGGCTTGCTGTTTACTGTGCAGAAGGCCTTACCGTTACTGGTTGATGGCGGTTCGATCATTTTTAATTCGTCGGCCGTGAACACGTTGGGCCTTGAAGGCTTCGGCGTGTATTCCGCGACCAAAGCCGCAGTCCGTTCTTTTGCCCGCACTTTGACGACCGAGTTAAAGGAACGCAAAATCCGCGTCAATGTGGTCAGTCCCGGCCCGATTGAAACTCCGATCTTCGACAAAATGGGCTTGTCGGAACAGCAGATTGATGAGTTCGGCACAAACATAGCCACGCAAGTGCCTTTGGGCCGCTTTGGCCGTCCGGAAGAAATCGCGCAAGCCGTGTTGTTCCTGGCCTCTTCCGACAGCAGTTATGTGGCCGGTGTCGATTTGTATGTCGATGGCGGCATGGTTGCTGTCTAAGGGGTGTTGAGTACCCACCCGTAACAAGGTTATCGGCTTTCCATTTAAAACGGGAAGCTGATTTTTGTTTCATTAAAAAGCAATCTGTAATTAACCAACATAAATCGCAAATCATTGGAGAAAAATAATGTCACTGACTATGTACCAAGCTTCTATCCCCGTATTTATCCGTATGTTAGGCAATTTATCGGCGATACTCGACAAAGCCTCCATCCATGCCGAAGCAAAGAAAATCGATCCCTCAGTCTTTATAAACGCCCGCCTCGCACCCGATATGTATCCATTGAGTAAACAAGTGCAAATTGCCACCGACATGGTGAAAGGCTGTGCGGCCCGACTTGCCGGGATTGAAGTGCCAAGCTATGAAGACAGCGAAACTACGTTTGTTGAGTTGCAGGCGCGTATCGCCAAGACCGTGGCGTTTTTACAAAGTGTGACTGCCGAACAAATCGACGGCAGCGAAGAGCGCAAAATTACCCTGAAATTCGGAAGTAGGGAAGTCCATCTTCTAGGCCAAGCTTATTTGCTGGATTTTGTGTACCCCAATTTTCATTTCCACCTCACCACTACTTACGCTATTTTGCGACATAACGGCGTGGAGATAGGGAAAATGGATTATGTAGGCAATGACTAAACGGCTGATTTATAGTTAGGAGCTAATGTTACGCACTGAATTTTTCATGTCACATGAATCCTGTCAACAGGCTATATTTCATGTCTTCATCAATGTCAATGCGTAACATCAGTTAGTATATGCTTTCGCAAGCTGCCGCGAGCATTTCCAGCACAGCAGACTGTGTACGGCTATTATCGATGTTGGACAACTAATAGAATGTGGGGCAAAAAGCAGGGCGACATAAGCATCCAACCGCCGGTTCTATCAATAGTCAAAGCGTTAAAACAACCGCTGTAGCGGGTATTAAAGGCTTCGACGCAGGCAAACAAATTCAAGGTCGAAAACGTCATATGCTTGTGGATACTCTGGCTTGATTATTTAAGTAAAGATTACGAGGTGCTGACCGACTTCAGTACCGCCTTTATTCATATTGCAATAATAAATTTAATGCTCGGACGACTTTGTGACTGACTTCTAAAGCACGCACTTAGAAGCGACTGAGGCTTACTTATTTGATGTGGATTAGGTAAAATCAGTCAGCTGAAGCGATGCCGGTATTTTTTATCTAAGTTTTGCCCGCTATTTTTAGTTAGATTTATCACTAAATACCGCCAACAGGATTTTTTTACATTATTGATAAGGTAATCTCCTTCAATCATCCATTCGTCTCCCATTACCCATGGGTCTCCTTTTTGTTGCATACCCTGTATACCTAATTTTTTGCATAAAACATGTCGATTACTGAAATAAGCTCTGAAACCAAGCGTCGTAGAACTTTTGCTATCATCTCTCACCCTGACGCGGGTAAAACCACCATCACTGAAAAACTGTTACTGTTCGGAGGAGCAATCCAGCTTGCAGGCTCGGTAAAAGGCCGAAAAGCGGCGCGTCACGCAACTTCAGACTGGATGGAAATGGAAAAGGAGCGGGGTATTTCGGTGACTACCTCGGTCATGCAGTTCGAGCATAAAGACTGCATTATTAACCTGCTCGATACCCCAGGCCATGAGGATTTTTCCGAGGATACCTACCGCACCTTGACCGCGGTTGATTCGGCGCTGATGGTAATCGACGTTGCCAAAGGTGTTGAAGACAGAACCATCAACTTGATGGAAGTGTGCAGACTGCGTACTACGCCGATTCTGACTTTCATTAACAAGCTGGACAGGGAAGGGCGGGAGCCTATTGAATTGATGGACGAGGTCGAGAATGTCCTGAACATTAAATGCGCACCGATGACTTGGCCTATCGGCATGGGTAAACGTTTTAAGGGGGTTTATCATCTGTATAAAGATGAAATTCATTTGTTCAGCGCTCAACATGGCGGCAAGATTGCCCAAGCTGAAATTATCAAAGGATTAAATAACCCCAAGTTGGACGAACTGCTGGACGATCAAGCCCAAGAATTAAGGGATGAAATCGATTTGGTCAAAGGTGCCAGCCATGAGTTCAATCTTGAAGATTATCTGGCAGGCAAGCTGACGCCGGTCTTTTTCGGCTCGGCCATCAACAATTTCGGAATTATCGAATTGCTTGATGCGTTCGCCGAATATGCGCCGTCACCCAGACCCAGAGAGGCGGAGCAACGTACGGTATTGCCGGATGAGCCGGCGTTTACCGGTTTTGTATTTAAAGTCCAGGCCAACATGGACCCGTCTCATCGCGACCGGATTGCTTTTTTAAGAGTATGTTCCGGAAAATTCGATAAAGGCATGAAAGTCCATCATGTTCGTATCGGCAAAAATATCCAGGTTGCCAACGCGATAACCTTTCAGGCCGACACCCGAAAAAGCGTAGAAGAAGCCTATCCCGGCGACATCATCGGGTTGCATAATCACGGCACCATTCAGGTCGGCGATACTTTTACCCAAGGCGAAACGCTGAAATACGGCGGCATTCCTTATTTTGCGCCGGAATTATTTCGCCGGGTGGTGTTAAAAGACCCGTTAAGAGCCAAAGCCTTGCAAAAAGGACTGGTGCAGTTGACCGAAGAGGGCGCGACCCAATTGTTCAAACCGTTAAAAAATAATGATCTTATTTTGGGGGCGGTCGGTGTTTTGCAGTTTGACGTCACCGCATTCAGGCTTAAAAGCGAATACAACGTCGAATGCGTTTATGACGCCATCCCTATCTCAGCCGTGCGTTGGGTAAGTTCCGACAAACCGGCCAAACTGGAAGAATTCAAGAATAAGGTTTTTGATAATCTGGCCGAAGACGGCGGCGGTTACCTGGTTTATGTCGCCAACAGTCGGGTTAACCTGCAACTGACCGAAGAACGCTGGCCGGATATTAAATTCAGCGCGACGCGGGAATTGTAGTTACTGTATTAGCTGATATTTTTTTATCGAATAGTAAAATTGTTGGGTTAACAGTTTGATCGTTAACCCAACGCCCATGAAGATGTTCTCATCAAAGACACGATTATCTTAAAAGAGCCAATACATCGTGCGATGATTGATTGGCTTGAGCCAGCATGGCGGTCAGCGGATATTGTGTGAATTGCATCCGCGACAGTTTGGCCGATTGTTGTGCAAAACCTTCATCCCGGATACGACCGAGAGTAGCGGCCATGTTTTCAACCGAAGACTGCAAATTGCCGGTTACAGCCGGGGCAAAGGTATTTTGATAAGCACCCGCGCTGCTGACGTTGATGGTGTCAATGGAGGTACCTGTCGTCGTCAATGCAGCTGTCGCGCTAGTTACAGTAGAAAGTCTAGCTTGATTATTATTCAAGTTATTTTGGGCGTTCAGGGCAAATGAATTGGTATTGACGGTTAGTGACATGATGGCTCTCCAATATGATTTATTTAATACTTGCTCGTGGATTGAATTGTTACGTTGCAATAACTAAAGCGAAGTACGTGCCAATTGAAAATAAACCTTAATAATAAGTATGTTAGTCGATATGCTTGGGCTTTAATTTGCTTTATGTCATAAGATTGACGTTGCAAAATGGCAAGAGATTATCAGCTGCGCTTAGTGTCAATAAATAGTCAAGATTGGCCGTAGCTAAATCCGTAGTCATGTCGCTTGGCTTGGATTTAACCCGGACAATATCTACGCTTTATCATCAAACAGTTTTTTTCCGGCCAGTTGCTGGGGATGTGCGGACTGCGTTTTTTGCGTGCCGTCGTGGGCGTCCATATGCCCCGTTTTTAATCCTGAATCTTCAAGTTGAGTTTTCAGGTAATCAAGGTTGTGTTTGATGAGCTCGGTCGTTTGCGTGTTTTGGCTTTTGAAAAAGGTATTGACCACATCGTTCCGGTAGGAAACGATGCAATGAATCGTCCCCAACGCCGGGGGCGTAATAGTGATATTAACCGACCAGTCGCTGCTGCCGGATTGTTGTTTGTTTTCCTTGTCTTGCTGTACCTCAATCCTGACCGATTCCGCCTGCTGCCGGTCAATAAAAGGAATATCGATAATCCATAGCTGTTTTGGGCTGTCTTCCTTAGGCAGGGAGGTCAATTGATCCAGCACTAGCTTGGCAACGGTATTTTCGGTTTTATGTTGCAGGTTCTTGAGCAAGTCAAGATCGACTTGATTTAGCGGCTGTTCGCTTTGGGCGATTTCCTGCTTTAACGCTTGAATAAACTTAAGCAAATTACCTTTAAAATCCTCGGCAATAAAGCCGGTATCGCTTAAAGCGCCCGCTTTACTTGTGTTATCTCCCGTATTCGGTGGATTTAACTTTGAAGATATTAATTCGACGTCAGGAACCGGCTTCGAATTAGCCATCGTTTGTTCGGGAACGGAACTAGTAGTCGATGGCTGTTTTTGCGTCAGGTTTTGTAATATTTCAGCGGCAATACGTTGTAATGACTGGGGCACGCTTTCATTTCTTATCAGCTGGGGCAACTCTTTAATTAATTCGACTTGGGACAGCGCAGGCGGCAACTTGGCCTCAAGGAACAATCCCGAATTGGTAATGGCTTGTTTAAGGCCCTGGCTAGTAATCAACTGTTCTTTGGGCGGCAGGTTCTGGACTATTTTTGCGGCAATATCTTTCAGGGCTTGAGGAACGCTTTCGTTTTTCATCAGCTGCGGCAAATCTTTTATCAGTTGATTCAAGAAGATTGGCGAAGCTTCATGCCTGGGCAGGAACTGCTTTATAAATTCAGCTACTTTGGCTTCAGGAATGCTATTGGCGGCAGGAATAATCTTAAATTCGGGCACGGCTCCCGTTTTAACGATTTCCAGGTTCAGGTTTTGGCCGACTTTTAAATCCGATGGTGCGTTGGTTAGTTGAGACCGATCAATAGTGATCAGGACGGCTTGTTTATTCCCGGCGTCCGTTGTCGATGGATTAACGACTTGCAGCTGGATTTTATTACCGGCGATGTTGATTATTTTTGCGTCTAATGGCTGCTGTGTCGTCTGCGATGCGGGAGAAGTTCCGCCTTGTTTTTCAGTGACTTGGGGTTGTATCGGGCTTGCTGGACTATTGGTCGTCGGCCGCATCAGTTCCTTACCGACTGCAACCGTTACACCGTCCCTGACGGTTGGAATTAGCTTTAAGCGCAATTCAGCGGCTTGGTTTAACAGATCAAGAACTTTAAATTCGACGACAGGAGCGACTTGAGTGACCTGAATCTTTAAATCCTGTCCGGCGTTTAGCGCAATCGGTTGGTTGCTTTGTACGGTGACATCTTTGCCGCCCAAGGATAAGGTGATGGCATTTTTTGTTGCCTGTATATCGGCGTTGATCACTTTTACATCCAGCTGTTGACCGGCTTTCAGGTTTAAAGTATTTTCCAACAACCGGCTGGAGGCCAGCAGGGATTGGGCGTTTATTGGCGAGTTAATGTCCATTGCACGCTACGTTAAGCCAACATTTGTTGAATATGCTCGATTTCACTTTTGGCGGTATCCAGTATGTTAATCGTGTCGTTTGCATCCAAATGTCCGGCTAGTTTTTTATAAGCGGGCAGGTCATCGATTTTAGGTATTTTTTTAATATCAATTTTGCCGATAAAGCTATACAGCTGCGAGATCATTACTATGTCCGCATAGCTGGATGGATTGCGATTGTCACGAAACCAGTTCTCGGCATTAATCACCACATCTTCAAAATCATCGGGAAAATCCCATTTGCGCATAATTTGCACGCCAATGTCAGCGCGCAATTTCCTAACCGTTTCTACAAGATCTTTAGGATGACCAATAATATCAGGATGGTTATCGGCATAAGTCAAAATGGGCACAATGCCAATATCATGCACTAATCCGGCCAACATAGCCCGGTCCGGGTCAAAGCCAGGGATTTTATGGGCAAAGACCGCGCTGATGGATGCAATGTAACTGCTGTGCGCCCATAACTCCGCCATTTTTTGACGAATAACAGGGGACTTGGCGTTAAATACCGACTTCATCGCAAACGCGGTAATAATATCTTGAGCCCCTTTCAAGCCCAGCCGGGTCAGCGCTTCGGGACAGCTTTCAATTTTTTTTCGACCCGAATATAAAGCGCTGTTGGAGATTTGAATCAGTTTGGCTGTAATTGACGGATCAATTTGCACGACTCGCGCTATTGAAGAGACATTCGAGTTATCCGCATTAATTGCACGGCGGATTTTGAAAGAGACATCGGGGATAGTCGGCAACGCCAGGTCATCGGATTGCAGATGCCGGTAACACTCGGTTAAAAGCTTGTTTTTAGCCAAACTTGCGCTGATATTGCTAAGGTTGTGGTTGGTTTGGCTCATGTTGTGTCTGTTTAATATTCAAACAAGCTAGCAAAGTTTAGTTTAAAATCTACCGCTTAGTCGAACCGTATTGCAGCTATCTTACTTTGTACAGCAATGAAAACAACGCCATCTGAAGTTTTAACAACTTTATCAACTATTCGTGATTATATTCGCTGGGCCGCCAGCCGTTTTACCGAGGCCAAAGTGAGTTTCGGCCATGGTACGGCAACTGCGCTGGATGAAGCGGCGGCCTTGGTTTTACATACTATTCATCAGCCCTATAATCTGGCCGATGCCTATCTGCAAAGCGTTTTAACGCTGACTGAACGCCAGGCAGTGATCGATATGATCGACAGACGTATCAACGAACGCATACCAGCCGCTTATTTGACGCATGAAGCCATTTTTGCCGGCCTGTCATTTTATGTCGACGAGCGAGTGCTGGTACCGAGATCGCCGATTGCCGAATTAATCGAACAACGTTTTGCGCCCTGGGTCGATGAGGAACAGGTCACCCGCATTCTGGATTTATGTACCGGCAGCGCCTGCATCGCCATAGCTTGCGCTTATGCATTTGCCGATGCTTACGTCGATGCAGTGGACTTATCGGCTGATGCGCTTGCCGTGGCGGAGCTGAACGTTGCCAAACATCAGTTGGATGATGCGGTGACCCTTTACCAATCGGATTTGTTTAAAGAATTGCCCGATACTCGCTACGACATCATCGTCAGTAATCCGCCTTATGTATGTCTTGAAGAATGGGAGCAATTACCCGCAGAATTCCGCGCCGAGCCCGATATGGGCTTTAAAGGCGGGCACACAGGACTGGATATTGTGTTGCGCATTCTGGTCGATGCCGACCGGTATCTGGCAGAGCAGGGGATTTTGGTTGTGGAAGTAGGCAGTAGCGCCGAAACATTGCAGAATACATTCCCCGATGTGCCTTTTTACTGGCTGAGCTTTGAACGCGGCGGTGACGGCGTGTTTTTGCTGACGGCTGAACAGGTTAGTCAATATAACGAATTATTTTTAGCGGCTTTAGATTAGATATGTCTGGAAACTCAATAGGAAAATTATTTACCGTTACCTCGTTTGGCGAAAGCCACGGCCCTGCGATAGGTTGCATCGTCGATGGCTGCCCTCCGGGCATGGCCTTGACCGAGGCCGATTTACAAGCAGACTTGGACCGCAGGAAACCCGGCACTTCACGCCATACCACCCAGCGCCGTGAAGCCGATGAAGTCAAAATCCTGTCCGGCGTGTTTGAGGGCAAAACCACCGGTACGTCGATTGGGCTGTTAATTGAAAACACCGATCAACGCTCCAAAGACTATTCCAAGATTGCCGATACTTTTAGACCCGGTCATGCGGATTATACCTATCAGCATAAGTACGGTATCCGGGATTATCGTGGAGGAGGACGCTCATCGGCTCGCGAAACGGCGATGCGCGTTGCAGCGGGCGGCATCGCCAAAAAATACCTGAAGGAACAGGCGGGCATAGAAATACGCGGTTATTTATCGCAGTTGGGGCCGATAAAAATCGAAAAAGTCGATTGGGCTATTATCGATAGCAATCCTTTTTTCTGTCCTGATGCGGATAAAGTTGCCGAAATGGAAACTTATATGGATGCGTTGCGCAAGGAAGGCGAGTCCATCGGCGCACGAATTGAAGTCGTGGCGACTAATGTCCCGCCGGGGTTGGGCGAGCCTGTTTTTGACCGGCTTGATGCCGATTTGGCTCATGCTTTAATGAGTATTAATGCAGTAAAAGGCGTGGAAATCGGTGACGGCTTCGATTGCATCAACACCAAAGGCACGCGGTTTCGCGATGAAATTACACCGGACGGTTTTTTAAGTAATCATGCCGGTGGTATTTTAGGCGGGATTTCCAGCGGCCAGCACATAGCTGCAAGTATTGCGCTAAAGCCGACCTCCAGCTTGCGGCTGCCGGGCAGAAGTATCAACCTGCAAGGCGAAGCTATCGATGTGGTTACCGAAGGCCGCCACGATCCCTGCGTGGGCATCCGCGCAACGCCGATTGCCGAAGCGATGATGGCAATAGTCATTATGGATCACTTATTGCGGCATCGGGCTCAGAATATCGATGTTCAATCGGGATTGCCGATCTTGCGGTGATTTCTCGTTCCCATGCGGGACGTGTTGCGTCCCAAGTCTGTACTGGTTGCGTTTCCCGGCGTGACTCGTGGAGGCCTTAACTACATTCTCACGCAGCTCGTGGGAATGAGCGAAGATGAACAATCCAATGTCTATCCCTTACTGGCGACTATCGAGTTTTTATTTCTTTTATTTTGCAATAGTAGGCGCTTTTATTCCTTACTGGGGCCTCTATTTAAAAGAAAGTGGTTTTAATCCCATTCAAATCGGCGAACTTTTTGCGCTGTTAGGCGGTACAAGAATTCTTGCACCCATGCTATGCGGCTGGATTGCCGATCATACCGGGAAAAACTTGCGTATTATCCGCATCACCTCTTTTTTAACCGCTTTATTATTTTCCGGTTTTTTATTTGTTCACGGATATTCCTGGTTTGCCTGGATAACAATCGCCTTTGGCTTTTTTTGGAACTCCACTTTGCCGCAATTCGAAGCGGTAACCTTATACCATTTAAAAGATCAGGCGCATCGTTATAGCAGGGTAAGACTATGGGGTTCCATCGGTTTTATTGTTGCGGTGCTGGGCGTAGGCAGACTGTTGGATAATCCATCGCCGGCGCTGCTGCTTCCTGCCGTAATTACCGCATTGATGACTGTAATCTGGCTGGTCAGCTTAATAACACCGGCTACTCAGGCGAGCAATCACGAGACTGCCGCGATCGGCATCATGCAAATCCTGAAAAAGCCGGAAGTGGTGGCGTTTTTGGTGGCTAATATGCTGCTGCAACTTGCCCACGCACCTTACTACGTCTTTTATTCGATCTATTTAAAGCACTATCAGTACTCGGCAAGCCTGACCGGATTCCTTTGGGCGCTGGCTGTTTTTGCCGAGATTATTCTGTTTATTTACATGCGCCGTATATTAAAGCGTTTTTTCCTAAGGACGATTTTATTGTTCAGCAGCCTGTTGTCGATAGTTCGCTGGTTAATGATTGGCTGGTGTGTCGATTATTTTTGGCTGCTGATTTTTGCCCAATTATTACATGCGGCAACGTTTGCCGGGGTTCATGTCGCCGCCATTCACTTGGTTCATCACTATTTCGGCGACCGGCATCAGGGTAAAGGCCAAGCGCTTTACGCCAGTTTAAGTTTTGGTCTGGGTGGAATGCTGGGCAGTTACTACAGCGGTTATTATTGGGAGTTATTGGGCGCGGAATTCGTTTATTCAATGGCGGCAGCATTTTGTAGTATTGCTTTTGTGATCGTCTATATCTGGGTTGGGCGGGAAAGTTCTCAATACAGGGCCGTCTTAGGTTAAAATATGCTCAACGCACTTCAGAATTCGGCATCTTTATCTTTCCGGCCGACAAGAGTGCAAACACTTAAAGTATCGGGTTACGTTAACCCACACAGCAATTTTTTGGGAAATAATGTGTTTGAAATTATAAAAAGCGGCGGCTGGATGATGCTGCCGATCGTACTCTGTTCCATTACTGCGATGGCTATTATTGCGGAACGTTTTTGGTCCTTACGCAGGAAAAAGATTTTGCCGCCTGAGCTTGTTGCGCAGGTATGGCGATTATCCCGCGAAAGCAAGCTGGACGATGCTACCTTGCGCCAATTGAAAAATAGCTCGCCTCTTGGCTGTATTTTGGCTGCCGGTCTTGCCAATAGTCATCACGGCAGGAAGTTTATGAAGGAATGTATTGAAGAAACCGGCCGCAGGGTTGTTCATGACCTGGAACGCTTTCTTAATACCTTGGGTACTATTGCCGCAGTCAGCCCATTGCTGGGTTTATTAGGCACCGTATTCGGCATGATCGATATTTTCGCCTCACTTTTGCAACATGGCGCAGGCAACCCGGCTGTTTTGGCTGGCGGTATTTCGGTAGCGCTGATTACTACGGCGTCGGGTTTGACCGTGGCTATCCCCAGTTTGGTTTTTCATCGCTATTTTGAAAGACTGGTAGACGAATATGTGGTCACCATGGAAGAGGAAGCATTAAAACTGGTTGATATTTTGCACGAAGACCGGAAAGCGTCCTGATGAAGTTTCAACGTAAAAAAAGGGAGAATGTCGATATTACGTTGATCTCGATGATCGACGTGCTTTTTGTGTTGCTGCTTTTTTTCATGGTTTCTACCAGTTTTACTCAACACACGGAAGTCAATATCAAGCTTCCCGAAGCAGAAGGCACCGCGGCCGAGGAGCATCCTAAAACTGTCTCCTTGTTTATCAATGCGGACGGCATTTATTCCTTACTTGGTGATGACGGCCAGCCTCATCAATTAATCAGTCAAAACAGGGCTGGCTTAAAACAGGAATTGAGCAAACTTGCGGAAAATTCGAAGGATGTCCCTTTTATAATCAATGCCGATGACAAAACGCCAAACAAAGCGGTCATGACTGCACTGGATATTGCCGGTCAGGTGGGATTCAGCCATATCACCTTTGCGACATTGCATCCGACCGAATAACCATGAAAAAAACCTTATCCCGATGGCTGCTGGACGTCTGGTACAAAGACCCGTTTATTGGCGTATGGCTTATGCCGCTGGGTTTTTTATTCAGTGATTTCGTTAAATTCAGGAAGTTTTTGTACCGCATCGGCGTGTTAAAAAAACATACCCTGCCGGTTCCGGTCATCGTGATAGGCAACATTACCGTAGGCGGCACCGGCAAAACACCGTTGATTATCCGGTTGGCCGAGTTGCTTAAAAGTGAAGGTATTAAGCCCGGCATTATCAGCAGAGGTTACGGCGGTCAAGCCGAATCATGGCCGCAATGGGTCGATGCAAACAGCACGGCGGAACAGGTCGGGGATGAAGCCCTGTTGATCGCCAAACAAACCGGTTGTCCAATGGCCGTAGGCCCATTGCGGGTGGCTGCCGCAAAACTGCTGCTTGAAAAGTCGGAGTGCGATGTCATTTTGTCCGACGACGGCCTGCAACATTACGCACTGAACAGGGATATTGAAATTGCCGTAATTGACGGCGAGAGGCGTTTCGGCAACAGCTATTGCCTACCGGCCGGGCCGCTCCGCGAACCGATAGAAAGATTGCAAAGCGTTGATTTTATCGTCGTCAATGGAGAGAAAACGGAAGACAACGAGATCACAATGCAAATTACCGGAAATACTGCGGTCAATTTGGTTACCGGAGAACAAAAGCCATTGCAGGAATTTACCGCAACCGCTTGTCATGCTTTGGCGGGCATAGGCAATCCCGACCGGTTTTTTAAATTGCTGGAGTCAGCCGGTTTGACCTGTAAAACGCACAGCTTTCCGGATCATTTTAAATTCCAGCGGAGCGACATCTCATTTTCAGACTCCGAACCGGTATTAATGACCGAAAAAGATGCAGTAAAGTGCATGACATTTGCAAGCGAACAGCATTGGTATGTTCCGGTAAAAGCCGTTCCTGAATCAGGTTTTGCAGAGCAATTATTAAAGTTGTTGCGAGAAAATCTAAGCAGTAAAACAAAAAGATGTACTGATTAGCCTAGCTGGTAAAATGTTATATGGCGCTTTAAAACGTAATTAAACTGAGTCGTGAATCATATGAGTCAAACAATAGTAAAGGATCAAGAAATACTCGCTGATACTTACTTAACCGAAACAAGAGCTATTCTGAGAGATAATTTCCTTGCGGATAATCGCCCTTGGGTTGTCGCTTATTCAGGTGGAAAAGATTCTACACTCGTCTTGCAGCTAGTTTATGAAATGCTGCTGTCATTAACGCCAGAACAACAAAAACCTGTCCATATCATTTCTTCGGATACTCGAGTTGAAGCACCGAACATAGAAGAATATTTACAAAATAGCCTGATGCAACTTGAGCAACACGCTCGAACCTCCAGTCTGGATTTATCGGTGCATTTGGTTAAGCCGGAAATCGAAGACAGTTTTTGGTCTTTGATTATCGGCAAAGGCTATCCGCCGCCAAACCGCTGGTTTCGCTGGTGTACGACTAAATTAAAAATCAGGCCGGTCAGAAAAGTAATTGATGAGATTACATCGGAGCATGGCAGCGTTATTTTATTGATAGGTACACGTAAAGCCGAAAGCAGCAACCGCTCCCGACAGATTGAAAACCGTCAATACAACAGCAGAGGGCTTAACCAGCATACCGAGATTCCCAATGCCTTGGTTTTGCAACCTATTGTGCATTGGACAACAGACGAGGTTTGGGAATATCTCTTTACGCATAATCCAGCGCCGTGGAATTTTGATCACGACAGGATGTTGGAACTCTATCGGCAGGCGAATAGCGGCGAATGTCCGGTTATCACAGATTTGGATACGCCTTCATGCGGTGGGAGCCGTTTCGGTTGCTGGACGTGTACTGTCGTAAAGGAGGATAAATCAATGAAAGGATTCATTGAAACCGGGGATGAATGGATGGAACCTTTATATGACTTTCGGTTATGGCTCAGAGATTTGCATGGTCAAGAGGAGTTAAGAAATCAATATCGACGCAATGATCAGCCTGGACTGGGGCCTTTTAATTCTGAGGCCAGGAAAATGATTCTTGAGAAACTATTAAAAACCGAGCAGGAAGTTGGCAAACAATTGATTAGTAATAAGGAAATTCTTCATATTCAGGATATTTGGACTAACGAGTTCGATATTATGCATTCAGCTTTAAGAATTGCTTATAAATATAATCGTAAACCGAAGGAAGTTATTGCTGCATGAGCACAGAGACGATTAGTCAGTTTATTGAACGTAGTTTATATGAATTAGCGGCCCAGCCTGAGTATCGCATTCCTACCGCAATCATTCCCCAAATTGCACACTTGGTAGAAAAATACCCTAATATTGATGCCAATGGTTCAAAAGCCGCATTAAGTGAAGATCTTACTCTCCTTATTGAAAATGTTAGGAAGCAAGGAGCATTAGACTAAATGTATTTTAAATCATTGACGATTACCAACTTGTTTTCCTATTACGATGCCTGCTCTTTTGATTTCACTCCTACTGAAGATGACAATCGTAATATTGTGATTATTCAAGGTCGAAACGGACATGGTAAAACCAGTTTTCTTAATAGCGCAAAAATGTTATTTCTTGGAGTTTCTGACGAAGAAATTCGCCGTACTGCACAACGCAAACGAATACCAACAGCCAAACAATATGTTTGCGGTATTGAAAATGAACTTTGGGGTATTTTGAATCAACAAGCTCGGCAAGATGGTATTACTTCTTGCGGTATTAAAGCTGTTTGGGAATCAGACGAAGGCGAAGTCATAGCCAGTAGAACATGGGATATTGATTTTAGAAAACGAGATTATAAAGAAATAGTTAGCGTCATAACGCCATTTCAAGGTGAATTAATTGATAAAGAAGCCAATGAGTATCTGGATCGCTGCTTACCAAAAGCTTATATTCCATTTTTCTTTTTTGATGGTGAAGAAGTTCAAGAGTTAGCAGAAGCCAATGATAACGATGTCATAAAAAAAATGGAGTTGTTACTCAATATAAAGCCCTTGGAAAATATACAAGATGTACTCAAGGAATTGCGTCGAAACTGGAATCGCGGGGCGATGAGTTCGGAAAAAAAACTTGAACTGACAGAAAAAGAAAATCAAAAACGCATTAAAGAACAAGAAACCGCTATTCTTGAGCAAAAAATATTAGCGCATAACGCTGATATTGTAGAAATTGAAGATTATTTGACGGATATAAGTCGTAAATTGCGCTTATTGCGGGGGGTGCCTGAGCAGGAAAGCGAAATCAATATAAAATCGCAAATCCAGGCCAAAAATGAGCAACTACAACAGCGCATGAGAGAAATAGCGGATGCCTTTCAGCGCGATGCTTTTTTACGGGTTACCCCTGATTTGCTGGGAAAAACACTCAAAATAACCGAGTCATTATTACAAAAAGAAAGTGGTACTCAGCTTGAGTTGCTCGATAGTTTAAAGTTGGAATTGCCCGAGATATTCTCAAAGCCGCCCTACCCAAGCCCCAGGCTAGAGCAATCACAGGCCTTTTTTTATCAACAAAGGATTGTGCGCGTATTAGAAAGTTATGCCATCACTGAAAACGAAGAAACCGCTTTTCATGTCGATGGCAGTAGAGCTAGGCAATTATCAAGATTGCTGTCGATTTATCAGCAAATCAACAAACCGCATCAGGTGTTGCAAAATAAGCTAATTGAAACTCGCGAGTTAAGTCAGGCGATACAGAAATTGGAACAGCAATTAAAAGATGCCGGCGATATGTCTAACAAACACCGTGCTGAATTATCGAATCTAATGGACGAAGAAGAGAAGCATAAAGAAAGGTTGCTTGATTTGAAAGATAGGCTTCGTGCCGCAGATTCTCAAAAACAAACTATCGATAGAGATTGCAGTCGACTGGAAAATGAAATAAATGACTTGGAGAGTGCTGTTCGCCAAGCGGGTGAAATGGAACGCCAATTAAATTTTACCGAGCGGCTTCGAGCAGCATTAAATGAAGTCAAAGAACGGTTAAAACGACAAAAACGGGCTGAATTGGAGGAAAGCTACAACCGGCATTTAAGGCAATTGCTGGATTCCAATAGTTTGATCGATCAGGTAAAAATTAATGACCATTTTGAGATCAGCTATATCGATGCTTCAGGCAATACGATAGGCATGAGTACAGTGTCTGCTGGCATGAAGCAATTATCAGCAACTGCCATGTTATGGGGATTAAAAGAAGTTTCAGCACGTGAATTGCCTATTATCATTGATACCCCGATGGGGCGTATTGATCGTCAACATCAGGATAATTTGCTGCAACTGTATTATCCTAAAATAGGTCGGCAAGTCATTTTATTACCGACCGACTCAGAGCTGGATGAACGTAAACATGCACTATTGAAGCCTTTTATTTATCGGGAATATCATCTGTCAAATGAAACCGGTAAGAAAACGCATATTGAAAGGGTAGTTTAATGGCTGATATTTTTACCAGTAAAACCGATGAATTAATTATTGACCAAGTTTTACAGTATGGATTCTCATCTGCAAAAGCCCCGAAATATACGGTATTGCGGCTTGCATTGGCAAAGTCCATGCGCATATCAACTGAACCTGATGAGTCATTCGATAAAATTGATGAAAAAGGCTCTGAATATACTTTTCCGGTTTTGACCGGGAAAAATTATAGTGAGGACATGGATGGCATTCGGGATTTTGATGATGCAATTTGTGCTTTATTAAGTGCTTATCATAACGAAGATTTATTCAGCAATCTAAAACGGTATCGAACTTTATTACAAAGACATATTCGCCGAGGTTTGTATGAAATAAAAACCAGCTGGAATCGCAGCCACGATTTTATCGTTTACTTACAGGAAGAATTGTTTGCAGGTTTAGACCTTGGTTCGAACCAACAAGCATCATCAACAGATATAGACGTTATCTTGGTTGATGCTTTGAAGGAAATCGGCGTTTTGGCAGAAATAAAAAACAAAATACAAGGACCGCGCATTGATCGCTACTTTCTGTATTTACCTAATATTCAGCATTTTGACCAATTAAAGCGAGGATTGGAGAAACTTGCATTTAGGCTGGGTTTACAACAGGAAGGGGTATTTATTCATTCCACCAGCGAGCCAAAAGTAGTTTCTATGGATATTCCAAGATCCCGACAAAATTGGAAGACAATAAATGCTAGTCAACTACCGAAATGGGCTGAGCAAGAAAAAGGTAATGATCGTTTGGCTGTTTGGCTGGGTGAAGATGTATTAGGGAAACCGTTTGCTTTTGACCTTGTTGATACGCCGCATTTGTTGATCGCTGGTACGACAGGTAGCGGTAAAAGCATCAGCCTGCATGCTATTTTGTTATCTTTGTTGTGGACTCAATCTACAGAAAATTTGCAACTTGCGTTATGTGATCCGAAACAGGTTGAGCTGGCTCATTATGAAAATATACCGCATTTATATGGAAAAGGTGTGGTTCACCTGATTACTGATGTGATGGAGCTTTTGGAAAAATTAGTTGATGAAATGGAACGCCGAAATCAATTGTTACGGGAAGCAGGCGTCAGCAATCTGACCGAGGCATTACAGCAACGCAAATTACAATTACCGCGTATTGTTGTGGTCATTGAAGAGTTGGCTGATTTAATGATGCAATCCCGTGAATTGGAAACACCTCTGGTTCGCCTTGCTCAAAAAGCCCGTTCAACAGGTATTCATTTGATTCTAGCGACACAGCGACCTGATTCAGTGACATTCAGCGGTTTGTTAAGGACCAATATACCCAGCAGAATTGCTTTACGTGTACAAAAAAATACTGAATCCCGGATTATTTTGGATGAAATGGGCGCGGAACAGTTATTAGGTTCCGGTGATATGCTGGTCAAAATTCCTCAGGTTTCAACGAATGCTATTCGTGTACATGGGGCTTACATTTCGCAGGATGATATTAAATTGTGCCTACGTAATTTATAAAAGGAGCTGCAAATGGAAAACGACTTGTTAATCTATGAATTTCGTCCGCTATATCTACTTTTGGATCGTATCGGCCCCTTTCAAGATGAACCTTACGAAATTGATTTTACTGATAAGGAACATCGGCCCTGCAATTTTTTCTTGATGGTATCGAAGAATGGTTCGGGTAAAACAACGGTTTTGGATACTATGTCCTGCTTACTTGGCTTATTGGGACAATCCGAACCTAAACAATACGGCTTGGAAGATTTAGACAAGGGTGAAGGCCGTGCCCAACTTGATGTAAAACTTCGCGTGTATTGGCAAGGTCGTGATCATAATATTGTTTTATCTATTTTGGGCGGTAATTTAAGCAGTGATTTGTCACTAAAAGTATGGAGTGATGAGCAATTGCAAGCTCATGGTACAACTCATTGGCATCGCATGGGATTTATGGGGAGACAAAGCGGGTTGCCATTAAAACCTTTATCTAGCCATAAAGCGGATGATTTTATTGCCGATTTATTGGTTGTTTTGCAATCCAATATTGGCGTTCCGCCGAGTGGTTTTGGCGAAACAGCTTTTTCTTATCCTACTGCGCTTAATTTTTCTGCATACCGGGATATACCGCAAATCATAGAATCACGAGCAATTACTCAGCCACATTATTGGGGTTATAACCCTATACATTGCTTTTCAGCCCATAATGAAACCTGGATTTATTCTTTGGATAGCCTTTTGGTATGGTTGAAATGGCTGGATGATGGACGTTTTGAAAAAGCTCGTGATTTTATTAATAAACATGTTTTTGAAAGTACAAGTAAGTTTTTAAAAGATGTGCATCGGCCTACTTTGGAAGCCATCGTGCATACCGGAGGCAATGAACCAAAGGAGCATCGCCTTGACCGTTTAAGCAGCGGTGAAAAAAACCTGATGCAGTTGTTTTTGCGTATCGGTGCTCACCAGACTAAAAATACTATTTTGCTCATTGATGAATTCGATGTGCATTTACATATCCGCTGGCAGTATCGATTGTTTTATGCCTTAAAAGCATTGGCAGCCAGTGAGGATGCAAACTTTACCGTGATAGCAACTACTCATTCGACCGAAATACTGGAAACGTTTGTTGCAGGTTTGGATGTTGATGAAGACGGTTTAATAAAAGGCGGACACTTGATTAAAAAGGGAATGGTCAATGATGATGAGTAATGGCAGCTTTAAAAACATCGGCAAAGAGGCGATAGTTCCGGAATCTACCGATGGCATTAAAATTTATCTGGAGTCCACTGATGATCAATATATTTTAAGAAATTGGTTTTCTACGTTTAATTTCTATGACAAGTTGAGTTTTGAATCGGTTTCTGAAACGCGTGGTGACGGAGGTTGCCGGTTAGTTTTGAAAAAAGTTGAGAATTCACAATTAAAGGCTTTTGGTATTGTCGATAGAGATATTCTTTTGGCGGATCCTAATTTTAAGAATTCGTTGTGGTGGGAAATTGATGATGAGGTTTTTTTATCACAAAAGCCTTACGGAGAGAAAATTTTTGTATTACCTCGCTGGGAATTAGAAAACTATTTATTCCATCCTCAGGCTTTAGCATCTTTAGTTGCAGACAAACGGCTTAATACTATGACTTCGGCGGCTGATATTGCCAAGTTATTATGTGATCATGAAGATGACATGGTGGCTATTACACTTTTATCAACTATTTCCCCTAAACGAGTTGGTGAACAAGTTTTACGGGATAAATCGGGTGAAGGATTATCGGAGGCAATACTAAAACAACTGTTAATTCAAGCGGATGTCTTAGAGTCAGAACAGATAAAAATTAAGTGTTTCGCTGAAAACAAACAAGATCCCATCGAGCGGTGGCAAAGATTAAGTCGATTGCTGGATGGCAAAAGAATCATGCACAGAATAGATGATTTGCTTTTTTCAGGTAAAGTTAAACTGGAATCCGAACGTGGTGCCTTAGCTGGACATATCGCTAAGCACAAGCCATTAATTGATTCTGCATTAACTAATTGGCTTAAGGATATTTATCAATCAACTGCGTGAGTTGAAAAAACGTTTTTTATAGACTGGAAATGGATATTTCGCTTGTTCAATATGAATCATAGTTGCCCGTAAATACGCCAGTGCACCGATAAACAGGCAAACCATTGAGCTGAAAAAGTAAACAACACGCTGAGCGAACCGGTGTTAGTTTTTTAGAGTCAATGTTTCTAACTGTTCAAGTAAAGCATCGCGCAGGCTATGAAGTTCGCCCAGCTTCGACAGCGCCTCCAGATTCTGGCCCCGCATCTGAAGTTCACACAGTTCCGCTGCCTGCATATGTATCTGACGATGCAATGGCTCGATGATTTCAAAAGCCGGCTGCGTTGCAGGGTTTTCGGCATTCAACCACATGCCGAAGCGGCACTGCCGGGGATCCAGCGGCGGTGCAACGTCGCGTTCGCCTTTGATGTAGTCTTCGATGGCTGTAACCCAGGCGCGGTGGTCAACGGCGGCATGAAGCACCGATAAATTGTCGCGGCCGAGTAAAGACAGATTGCGCCAGGCCGGAGCGGGTTGCCAGGTAGTGACCCAGCCGGGTAAATCGTGTGCGGGCATAGGATGGGCGATGCCGTAGCCTTGGGCTAATTCGCAGCCGAGTTGCAGCAGTATTTCGCCGTGCGCCACCGTCTCCACGCCTTCGGCGATAACATCTCGACAGAAAGCGGTAGCTAAGCCCAGTATACCCTGCACAATGGCTAAATCATCCGGGTCGTCGAGCATGTCGCGCACAAAGCTTTGATCGATCTTGAGTTGAGTGACCGGCAGACGCTTCAGGTAGGTCAGCGAAGAATACCCGGTGCCAAAATCATCCAACGCAAAATTCACTCCGAGCTTCCGGCAGGCGTCGATCACTTGAGAGACTTGGACCAAATCTTCCAGAGCGCTGGTTTCCAGCACTTCCATTTCCAGGTCCCCCGGTTTGACTTTCGGATGAGCCGCCAGCAAAGTGCTCAACCGGTCGATGAAGTTCGCCTGTTGCAGTTGGAGGGCGCCGACATTAACGCTCACCGGAATATTCAGTCCGGCTGAAAGCCACTGTTCTATCTGGGCTAAAGCCGTATCAATCACCCATTCTCCCAATTCAATGGATAACGGATGATCCTCGATTACCGGTAAGAACAGGGCTGGCGGTAATAGACCTTTTTCAGGATGCTGCCAGCGAATCAGTGCTTCGGCGCCAATGACAGTACCTGTACGCATGTTCACTTTGGGCTGGTAATACAGTACGAATTCGCGTTCTATCAAGGCATGACGGATATACTCCAGACTTTCGTGGTAACCACGGACGTTGCGGTCCTGTTCGGCATCGAAGACATGATAACGGTTCTTGCCCGCCACCTTAGCCTGATACATGGCTTGATCGGCTTGGCGTAGCAGTTGATCCGCATCCACGTCTTCCGCCTGCGGATAGAAGGTAACGCCGAGGCTGGCCGAGACCTGGAGAATGAGGTCGTCGACATGCACCGGTTGGGCGGCCGCAGTAAGCAGGCGGCCGAGCATCGGCACGCTGGTTTCGATGTCGGGCAAGTCGAGCAGTACAGCGACGAACTCGTCGCCACCCAGACGGGCGAGCGTATCGCCTTCGCGTAAGGCCTGCTTCATACGGTTGGCTACAGACATCAGCAATTGGTCGCCGGCTTCATGCCCATGGCTATCGTTGACGGCTTTGAAACCATCAAGGTCGAGAAAAGCGACCGCCAGCCGTTGCCCGTGCCGCTGCGCCTGAGTCATGGCTTGCCGCAGGCGGTCGGCCAGCAGTACACGGTTGGGCAGATGAGTCAGTGCGTCGTAATGAGCGATATGTTCGAGCTGCTTTTCGTGCTCCTTCAGCGAGGTAATGTCGGAAAACAGCGCCACATAATGCTGGGTGTTGTCTTGGCCATCGCACACAGCGCTGATAGTGAGCATCAATGCATACACTTCTCCATTCTTGCGCCGGTTCCAGACTTCACCGTACCAATGGCCGTTCCTGATCAGATCGCTCCATAGGGTGGTATAAAAATCCTTTCCCTGAAATCCTGAGCTGAGCAGGCGTGGGGTCTGGCCAATGACCTCGTCTCGGTTGTAGCCGGTGATATTGATGAAGGTGTCATTGACATCGATGATCGTGCCGTCCGCAGCGGTGATCATGATGCCTTCACGGGCATGAGTGAATACTCTGGCCGCCAACTGGAGTTTTTCTTCGACTTGTTTACGCTCGGTAATATCTTGGATGGTTCCGTGCATTTTCAACGGCTGTCCCTGGGCATCGAAGTCCAGCTTGCCGAGTCCGTGTACCCAGCGCTCGGCTTTGTCGTTGTGACGGATAATGCGGTATTCCTTATCGAACATCTTGTGTCGGCCAAGCACTTCATTACTAAAAAACGCTTCCATCATGGCCCGGTCGGCGGGATGAATCAGGTCCGCCCAGCCCTCCACAGTGCGTTGATAGGCCGGGTCTATGCCGAGCAGCTTATCAAGCACATCCGAACTATCCCACCATCCTTTGGCAATATCCAGGACATAACTGCCCAAGCCGGCAATGAGCTGCGATTCTTTGAGGGATTCTTCGCTTTTGCGCAATCGGTCTTCGGCTTGTTTGCGCTCGGTGATGTCGGTCGAAATTCCGCACAATGCATAGATTTCTCCGCTTTCATCGCGTAACGGAAGCTTAACCGTCAAATAAGTCGAACTAAGCCCATCTTTGAGATTAAGATTGGTTTCTTCGGTTTTTAATGTTTTTCCGTTCTTTAGAACTTGATAATCATTGATACGCAGTTTCGCAACGGTCTTGGCATCGAAGAATCTTTCATCATCCTGTCCTACGACTTCGTCCATCGACATGCCGAATAATTCGCGCACCGGGCGGTTGGCAAACAGGTAACGACATTCGGTGTCTTTGAGGTAAATATGGGAATCAACGCTTTCCAGAATCTCGAAATGCTTGCGTTCGGTTTCCTGCAACTGCTGCTTTTGCAACAGCACGACGCGGTGCGCGATCTCCAGTTTCCGTTTCGTCAAAAGCAGATAAAAACCGAGCAGCAAGATGAATCCGCCGGCAAGTAGAGTGCCCGTCATTTGCCGACGATAGCGGATCAAAACATCTTGGAGGGTAAACATCGGCGTTGCATCGAAAGGCGGCAAACGCAGTTCTTTTAGCAGGTCGGCTATAGGCGTGTAATCGGCGGGCACGGCGAAACCGTATATATTCATCGCCCGCGTGACGGCCGTATTTTCTTCAAGCAGGAAAAGTGCTGCAGCGACATGTCTGGCGAGATTTTCGTCAATGTGCGGTAAAGAGGCAAACGGCCATTCCGGATAGAGCTGGGTGGAAACCAGCATCGGGAAATCAGGCAGATTCTGGCGATTGAGAATCTTGAACTGAGCCGTAGTATCCAGTTTGCCTTCGCGCACCATGCCTTCCAGTACACCGGTGCGCACAAAACCGGCATCGGCACGACCGCTCAAGACCGTCTCGACAACATTGTCATGAGGCATGCCGGTGATGATCAGCTTGCCGCCTTGAGGTAGACTGATTCCCGCTCTTTGCAGTTCATAGGCCTGCATTTGATAGCCGCCGAGAGAGTCTGTGCTGGTGACTGCGATGGTTTTTTCCTCGATGTCGCTCAACATGTTGATATTGGCTTGTCCTGCCCGACTGAAAATAACGCCGCCGAATACCGTGGTTGGCCTACCGCTGTCATCAACTGCCAAGGTGGCGAGCGGCGCAGACAATCCGCTACGCCTAGTCAGCAGCACATAATGGCCGGGGTTGGTCAGTACGAAATCGACTTGACGGCTGGCAACGGCAAGGTCCAATTCAGGGAAGGTGAACGCTTCTACCACGAAATCGCGTTCGGGCATGGCCTGTTTCAAAACGACAGCCAGCGGCTGCCATTGTGCAAGGGTTTGCGGTTTGGGGCGAAAGGCGAGTACACCGATCCTGATTGGTTCCGCAGCATAGACCGGTAGCAGCGTTATACTTACCAAGCAAACTAACAGTATCAGCACGCGGATGAGTCGGTTTGTACGGATCAATCTATTTACGCTCAATTGGTCATAAAATCGGTGGGTAAAAAATCAGCGCATATTAATGACTTAAGCGTGTCATCTTGCTTGAGCGATCCACTCCTGACCATGATGCTCGACAATTTACGTGCACTGGCCAGCAATTCCGGTGCTGATCCGTACAGCCAGCGGTAATTGTTAGCAGCATCAGGCAGCACCAAGCCTTTAAGGGCAGTCAGCACATTTGCCGCGGGTAGGCCAAGACGTGTAGACATGCGATAGGCGGCGTCTTGCGGGTTGCGATTCAGATAGTCCAGGGTGTAAAAATGGGTAGCAATCAGGTGCCGAATAGCGTTGGCGTGACGAAAACCGAGCGCATCGCTACGAATTGCCAGCACATCAACGATGGTATTGGGAATCTGCCGGCTATCGAACAGTTTGATGCCGTCTTGGGCCAGCAATTGACTGGCCACCGGTTCATAAGTGGTAATGGCGTCAACTTGGTTGCTGTTCCAGGCATTGCGATGCTTGTCGATATCGATTGTTACCAGCTTGACGTCTTCTTTACTCAGTCCGGCAGTCCGCAAAGCCTCAGTTAACAGCAATTCACCGACAGTCCCTTGTTCAAAGCCGATGCGTCGGCCTTTGAGGTCAGCAAGTTGCTTGATGCCGGAACGAGCAATCAGCATATCTGCGCCGGTTGAAATATCAAAGATCATTACCACAGAGACCGGCAGGCCTGTCGCTCGCGCTTTCAACACTTCATCCAGGGTCAGTGCGGCTCCCTGAACATTGCCATCGGTTAGTGCTTGCAAGGAGCCTGTAGCTGAAGCCATCTTAACCAGATGCACCTGTTGTGCATTCAACCAGCCTTTATCGCGCGCAAGAAACATCGGCTCATAGCCGGGCCAGACAAGTGTAGCGATGGATACGGGCTGGTCGAGCCATTCGCATCCTGGGGTCTGTGCGAGTGCCAAACCACCTAGCAAGGTAATGAATTGCCGACGGGATATTATTGGTAGCTTTTTTTCCAGCGAACCAACCATTTTTAAGCCTTATATGATAATTTCTTATTATAAACCTGCCGGCTAAGGCTGGTGAGGGGCGCGTTTATTTCACTCTTTCAATATGAATCATGGTCGCCCTCAAAGAAGCCAACACATCGATAAACAGGCAAACCATTGAGCTGAAAATAAATAACACGCTGAACACGACAAACAGAATCAAAATTTCAGCATTGATTTGATCGGTAAAGCGCAAAGCGATTGAACCCAGCATAAATACGCCGCTGCTTATCGCACTGCACAACAGCAAGCCGAAACTCCATTTGAGCACCTGACAGCGATACACCATGGTATTGAGTTCCCTTTCCAGCTTTTTACCGTTTTGACTGATCTTCAACTCATCGTAAATGTCTCTAACCCGGCCTATTGCGTGGGTATAACGGGCATTTAGAGTCAATACGAAAATGCCGATACTGGAAAACAAAACCAGTGAGCCGGTTATCAGCTCAACAATGCCATCCAATTTCGACAGCATTAACCCTCCTGACCGTCAATTCGGGCACTGGTTAATATAGGTGCATAAACAAAAACAAATAGCGAGAAGGCGGCAAGCCAGCAAAGGGTCGATACATAAATTAAATTTTCGTACCAGTGCGGCATTGCTATCGGCAATAAAACCCGGAACAACGCGGCGATATTAATCAAAATAAACGCAATGGCTATCGCATTGGAGGCCTTGAGCGCACGGCCGGTATGGCCTAACGATACCCTGGCCATCATGCCTAGGGTTAATACGCCGATTCCTCCCAGCGTAAAGGCGTGCAACGCCAACGACGGCTGCACTACAGAATAGGCCGATAATGCGGTCAATATAAATCCCAGGATGACCCAGCTGTAACCGGCATAAAGTACCCAGAGTAACGGCACATACCAGATGCGTTGTACATACCACCCTGCCAGTCGGGTAATGTTCACGATAACGGTAACAATCGCAGCCAAAGCTAACAAGGTTCCTGAAATGCCGAACAATTGCAGGCCAAAGACGATTACAACAGACGCCACAGACAAATTATCCAGCAACGGGTTCCTGATGATCAATGTTCCGGGTATGCCGCGTTCGGTAAAGAAAGGAAAAACGCGCCCGGCGACGATCAATATCAAGATGATGATTGTCGCAACGATCAGTTCGATTCCTGTTGTTGCTATGTTTTCTTGCCAGCCCAGCATTTCAGCATGGATTAAGCCGTTACCCAACGCCAAAAGCAGTAACAACCCTATAAAGAACATATTTTTAAACTGCTTTGCCTGGATGATAGGTTTGCTGACTTGATAAGCCAAGGCGGGCAAAAAAGAAAAATCCACCAGTGCAATCAAGGCGTCAGGCAACAAACCTGCATAAAACGGCAGGATGCGGCCATAAAGCCATAGCAGGCATAAGCTAGCCAATTGATCGCCGGTTAAGGTCGGTTTGCCGGTCCAGTTTTTAACTGCGGTTAACAAGAAACCGGCAATGACGGCTACGGCATAGCCCATCAGCATTTCGTGCGCATGCCAGTAGTTATCGGGATAATAATGTTCCGAGGTTAAAGTGCCATTGAATATGGCATTCCAAAAAACAATCAGAATCAGCGCCGCGAGGCCAGCTAACGCAAAAAAGGCTCTAAATCCAAGTGCAAAAAGTGGGTAATCAAAAATAGGTTGTGATTTCATTGCGATGTTTCCAGCCAGATCAGCTCAGCGTTCGATAATGCCGTAATTATACTCATTTCTTTATCAAAAGAGCCTTTTGTGTTTCCATGATGATTTTTTTTAGTTTACTTAAGACTTGCTGTTGCTGCTCTGGAGGTAGTTGACCGAATTCCTGTTCAAATTCGGTCAAGCTATAAGCCGGTTCACCGGCCGCATTACCGGATAAGTTAAGGCCGCAATCGCTAATGACGTGTTTAACAGGTTCGGCCGCACTATCTAATGGCATGGCGGCCGATAGAACCTTGCGTATCATGGTATTGATACGGATAAAAATGGACTGTCCGGTTAATATGTCATCGACGATGCGCTTGGCATATGCTTCGGTATAACCTTTTCGTTTTGAGTCAGGAAAAGTCTTCATTTGAATCGTAACAGGAGGATTTTTGTCGATTTGATATTCAAAATCAAAATCGCTGCCTTGCGAGGCGATCAAGCTGTCAGCCTCAATGGACACTTGCAAGGTATTGTCCTTGCAAGTGATTTCCAATCTGAGGTTGTCGTAAAGACCACGCGACGGCAGAGGTGCCAGAGCAAAGCTATAGGTTCGATTACTTAAGCGGTCGCTTTCTTGATGATAGCTCCAGGAATTGGCAGCGAAAACGTTGACAGGACAAGAAAACACCAGCGCCAAAATGAGGGTTTTAGCGGTTTTATTGAAGGACTTACAGTGAGAAAAAGCTATCGCTCTTGGCTCAAATCTCTTTGTCGGATTCATGTAGGCAATGCAAAAAGCACGGTTATGTTTCATTTTTGACGCCTCCTAATCCAAAAGTACCCGGTTATTCCAATAACTTAAAAAAACTTTTTGGAGCGCCGCATATCGGGCAAGCCCAGCTATCCGGAATATCCGCCCATCGGGTTTCCGGCGCAATACCGCTATCAGGATCGCCTTTGGCTTCATCATAAATATGCTCACATTCCAGACACTGGTATTTTTTAAAATCCGACATATTTTGCCTTCTTAAGTTAATAGTTGAGATATATTGAAAACCGGGCGCAGTTAACCTTTGCCGCGAGTACGGGTTCTAGCGCTGGTATTGGTGGGCGATTTGTCTTTAGAAATCTCCAGCGTTTCAAAGCGTTTTTCGATAAATTGAATAATTAAATCTGCAATATCCTTGCCGCTGGCAGCTTCGATGCCTTGCAGTCCGGGCGATGAGTTAACCTCCATAATGACTGGACCGTGGTTAGAGCGCAGCATATCGACACCGCACACGTTCAGGCCCATGATTTTTGCAGCTCGCACTGCGGTGGAACGTTCTTCAGGCGTCAAACGCACTAAAGTTGCAGAACCGCCGCGGTGTAAATTTGAACGAAACTCGCCTTCTGTTGCCTGGCGTTTCATCGCGGCGACGACCTTGTCGCCGACCACAAAGCAGCGAATGTCGCTGCCGCAGGCTTCCTTAATGAACTCCTGCACCATGATATTGGCTTTGAGTCCCATGAACGCCTGAATAACGCTCTCCGCCGCATTATGTGTTTCCGCCAATACCACGCCGATGCCTTGCGTACCTTCCAGCAATTTAATCACCAGTGGAGCGCCGCCGACTTGAGCGATTAAATCTTCAATATCGTCAGGATTATTCGCAAAACCCGTCACCGGCAGGCCGATTCCTTTTCTGGCAAGTAACTGGGTTGACCTTAATTTGTCGCGCGACCGGGATATGGCCACCGACTCGTTTAAAGGAAAAACATTCATCATTTCAAATTGTCTTAATACCGCAGTCCCGTAGAAAGTGACTGAAGCGCCAATCCTGGGAATAACAGCATCGAATCCGGTCAAGTCTTCACCCCGATAATGAATGGATGGATTATGCGAGGTAATGTTCATATAGCAACGCAATACATCCAGAACCCGTACCTTATGACCTCGTGCTTCTGCGGCTTTAACCAACTGAGAAGTCGAATACAGTTTGGGGTTGCGGGATAAAATAGCAATTTTCATAAAGACCTAGGTTCTCGATTCAATACATTTAAAGTAAAAGCATATTTTGACATGAAATAAGCCAGGATGCTTTAGAAATGGGCGCTAGGAAAACAGATACGGATTAGTGTTGACATATCAACTGAACGGCTGCCTATCAAGCCCAGGTTTGCAGAGCAAGCAAAGTTAAAACATGTTGGGGGAATGCAATAGCCGCGTCGGCTTCGTCGTTACTTCCTGTTTTTAAGCATAAGCGCCGCACCATGCAGGGCTTTTGCGAGGGTAGGGTGGGCGTGTATGGTTCTGGCCAAGTCTTCGCTGCTGGCGGAAAACTCCATGGCCAGCACGGCTTCTGCAATCATTTCTGAGGCTTGAACGCCAATAATATGCACGCCCAGTATCGCGTCGGTCTCTGCGTGAGCGATGATTTTAACCAGGCCCTCCGTTTGGCCCATGGCTTGAGCGCGAGCCGTGGTGCTTAACGGAAAGGTCCCGATTTTGATCGGTTCGCCCATGGCTCTTAAGGCTTGTTCGGTTTGACCTACCCAGGCAATTTCAGGATCGGTAAAAACAACGCTGGGCAGGAGACCGTAGTTGACGGGGTTGTGACGACCGGCAATTTGTTCGGCGACGAACAAACCCTCCTCTATGCCTTTATGGGCAATCATCGGGCCAAGCACGGTTAGGTCGCCTATCGCATAAACGCCGGGTAAATTGGTGCGGCAGTTTTCATCGACATGGACATAGCCGTTTTCATCCAGCAATAAATCGGCTTCGGCGGCAGCCAGGTTTTCTGTGTTGGGCTTACGGCCGGATGCAACGATCAGTTTATCGACACGCAGGGCATGAGTGCCTTCGCTATCCTGATATTCTATCGTAACTTTTTTGCTGCCTTTTTTAGCTGATATAACACGTGCGCCCAAGCGCAGTTCCAGTCCTTGTTCGCTGTAGATACGATAGGCTTCGCGTGCAATTTGCTGGTCGGCCAGGCTTAAAAAGGATTCCTGAGCTTCCAGCAGAATGGTTTCGGCGCCGAGCCGGTTCCAAATGCCTGCTAATTCGAGGCCTATAATGCCTGCACCGATAATAGCCAATCTCTTGGGTACGGCATCGAGATTCAATGCCATAGTGGAATCGATAATAAACTCGTTATCGATGGGTGCGCAGGATAAATCAATTGGGGAAGAGCCGGTGGCCAGGATAATATGCTTGGCTTCGATGAGTGATACGGCCGAATGGTCGCTTGGTGTGATTTGCACCAGATGCTCGTTGATCAGCTTGGCCTCTGCCTGAATGCAGTCGATCTTGTAATGAGCAAACGAGTCGGCGATTTGTCGGCTCAGTGAGTCAATAATATTGTTTTTACGCTGCATCATCAGCGCAATATCCAAAGAAACCGCTTCTGCCCGAATGCCGTGTTCTTTCAGGTTGTACGTGATTGATTGATAGAGTTTTGCGGATTCCAGCAGGGCGATAGATGCAACGCAACCGGCGTTCAGATAAGTGCCGCCCAGGCTGCTTTGACCTTGCTCATCATGCCAGTTATCGATACAGGCGGTTTTTAAGCCGAGCTGGGCGCATCTGATGGCGCTGGAATAGCCTGCGGGGCCTGCGCCGATGACAATGACATCAAACGATTTTGCTTGTTTCTTTGGCATGGTCTTATATGTTAAGCAATAGGTGAGCGGGCGCTTCCAGGCATTCTTTGATAGTGACTAAAAACTGCACGGCTTCCCGTCCGTCCACCAAGCGATGGTCATAGGATAAAGCAAGATACATAATCGGTCTGATAACAATCTGCCCGTTTTCAACGACAGGGCGCTCCTTGATGGCATGCATACCCAAGATAGCGCACTGCGGCGGATTGAGTATCGGTGTGGACAGCATCGAACCGAAAATGCCGCCGTTGGTAATGGTGAAGGTGCCGCCTTTCAAATCATCGTAAGTCAAGGTGCCGGACTTGGTCTTTGCGCCGAAATCGACAATGCTTTGTTCGATGCCGGCAAAGTCGAGTTGATCCGCATCGCGCAAGACCGGCACAATCAGGCCGCGCTCGGTGCTGACCGCAATGCCTATGTCGTAGTAGCCGTGATAGATAATATCGTTATCGTCTATGGAGGCGTTAATAGCTGGAAAGCGCTTTAAAGCTTCGATAGAAGCCTTAACAAAGAAAGACATAAAGCCCAGCTTGACATGGTGCTTTTTCTCAAAACGTTCTTTATATTGGTTGCGAAGATCAATCACGTTTTGCATGTTGACCTCATTAAATGTGGTCAGCATCGCCGCATTTTGCTGGGCTTGTAACAGGCGTTCGGCCACTTTGGCTCTTAGCCGGGTCATCGGAACGCGCTGTTCCGGCCGTAGATTTGAAATCCCTTTGCTTTCAATTACCAAAGGGGCCGGGGCGGGTGTTTCGGCTTCTTTTGGAGTTTCCGGTGGGGCTTTAGCTACAGGGACTATCAGCTGAGCTTCCTGCAGGGTTTTTTTATGCAGATAATCCAGTACATCGGTTTTAGTCAGGCGGCCGTCTTTTCCGGAACCTTTGATAGCGGAAGGTTCCAGCGCATTTTCGGCAATTAACCGGCGTACCGACGGGCTTAGCGGTATGTCGGACTCTTCCTCGTCATCAGCTTCAGGACTGGTTGCAACTGTTTTTGGGCCTTCCTCTACCGCTTGAGGTTCCAGCAAAGCCAGTATCTCGCCACCGACAACAATAGAGCCGTCTTCCTTGAGTATTTTGCCGAGAATGCCGGATTCCGGGGCGGGGACTTCAAGCACAACTTTGTCTGTTTCAAGGTCGACGAGGTTTTCGTTCTTGATAACAGTATCGCCGGGCTGCTTATGCCAAGTGATCAGCGTTGCATCGGAAACGGATTCGGGTAGGTTGGGAACTAGGACTTCAATGCTCATATTATTTTCCTGAAGGTTTGCCATAAAGGGCCGATTGAACGACAGCTTTTTGTTGTTCTATATGGACACGGAAATTACCGACAGCCGGCGCTGCGGATGCCTCTCGACCGGCATAGGTCATGCTGATTTTGGAACCGATATTGTCGGAAAAATGATGTCTCGATTGATACCAGACCCCTTGGTTTTGGGGTTCTTCCTGACACCAGATGAATTCTTTAAGCTGTGGGTATTTACTGATTTCCGCTTTAAAGAGCTCATCGGGAAAGGGGTAGAGCTGTTCTATACGAGCAATAGCGACGTGTTTAAGGTCATCCTGACGCCGTGTTTCCAGTAGGTCGTAATAGACTTTGCCTGCACACATGACAAGGCGGGTCACTTTTTTCGGGTTGATGTCGTCCTGCTCACCAATAACGGGCAGGAATTGACCGTTTGTAAGATCTTCCAGTGTGGAAATCGCAAGCTTATGCCGCAACAGACTCTTGGGGCTCATCACTATCAACGGTTTCCGATAACAACGCAGCATTTGGCGACGCAGCAGGTGAAATATTTGCGCAGGCGTAGTTGGACAGCAAACCTGCATATTATGTTCGGCACACAATTGCAGATAACGTTCCAGCCGGGCGGAGGAGTGTTCCGGTCCCTGGCCTTCAAAGCCGTGCGGAAGCAGCATCACCAGATTGCACATGCGTCCCCATTTGGTTTCGCCGGAACTGATGAACTGGTCGATAACCACTTGCGCGCCATTGGCAAAATCGCCGAATTGCGCTTCCCAGATAACCAGGGTATTCGGCATCGTCGAACTGTAGCCGTATTCGAAACCTAATACGCCCGCTTCGGAAAGCAGGGAATCAAAGATTTGGGCAATGCCTTGATCTTTGTCCAAATGTTTAAGCGGTGTATAGGTTTTATTATGCAGTTGATTATGCAGCACAGCATGGCGATGCACAAAGGTGCCGCGACCGACATCCTGCCCGGTCAGACGAACATTGTACTGTTCCATCAACAGCGTCGCGTAGGCCATGTTTTCGGCAAAGCCCCAATCCAGAGGCATGGCTCCTGCCGCCATTTTACGGCGGTTGTCCATGACTTTGGCGACTCTGGGGTGCATCTCGAAACCGGCCGGCAGGCGTTGCATCCTGTCGCTGCAAAAGCGTAGACGATCCATCGAAACCGAAGAATTACAGGGATACTTCCAGTCGGTGCCAAGAAATTTATTCCATTGATGGGTATAGGGATACGGGCCATTGGCTAGGATGGGCCTGGAAACAACTTCGCCGGCTTCCAACTGCTTTTGATAATTTTGCTCCAGCTCTGTCGCTTGTTCAGCACTGATAAGCCCGGCTTTGATCAGTTTTTCTGCATAAAGTTTTCGCGTCGTCTTCAGTTTGCGGATTTTTTTATACATCAATGGCTGAGTGGTCGAAGGCTCATCGGCTTCGTTATGTCCAAGTCTGCGATAGCAAATAAGATCAATGACCACATCTTTATTAAAGGTCATCCGGTAGTCCATTGCCAGTTGGGTGACAAATATAACGGCATCGGGGTCATCGCCGTTGACGTGAAAAACCGGCGCCTGAATCATGCTGGCTACATCGGTGCAATAAAGCGTTGAGCGTGCATCCAGCGGATTACTGGTCGTAAAGCCGATTTGATTGTTAATGACAATATGAACGGTTCCGCCGGTAGAAAAGGCGCGGGTCTGCGACATATTCAATGTTTCCATGATGATGCCTTGGCCGGAAAAAGCCGCATCGCCATGGATTAAAATAGGGATTACCGTATTTATGCCGTTTATTCCGGCTCTGTCCTGACGGGCTTTTACCGAACCTTCAACAACCGGGTTGATGATCTCCAGATGCGACGGGTTGAATGCCAGCGTTATATGAGCAGGACCGCCGGGTGTGCTGATATCGGATGAAAATCCCATATGATATTTTACATCACCGGTGCTGACGCCCGGAGAAAGCGGTGATGTACCGGCAAACTCATTAAACAGGCTGGCAGGACTTTTGCCAAGAATGTTGACCAGCACATTTAACCGGCCTCGGTGGGCCATGCCAATTACAATCTCATTAACGCCTTTTGCACCAAACCCTTGCGTTAACTCATCCAGAATCGGAATCAGCGATTCGCCGCCTTCCAGCGAAAAACGTTTTTGACCGACAAAGCGATTATGTAAATGGCTTTCTATACCTTCAGCGGCAGTCAATAGCTTAAGCGTCCAGAGTTTTTTTTCAGGCTCCAGTTCTAAATTGGATTTAGAACTTTCCAGGCGGTTTATGATCCAGCGCCTGATATGGGTATCGGCTATATGCATATATTCAGAGCCGATGCTGCCGCAGTAAATCTCTTGCAGATTGGCAATAATGTCGCGTAAAGGCAGTCGGTCGACACCGTAAAGCGCGCCGGTATCGAACAAGGTGTCCATATCAGGCTCGGAGAGACCGTAATAAGCCGGATCCATATCGGGAGGAGGTGGCAAGGTTTTGCCTAACGGATTGTTGGCGGCAATCTGATGGCCGCGAACCCGGTAATGATTAATAAGCCGGGCGACAGCCGATTGTTTCTTGACGCTTTCTTCGGTAAAGCCTTGTAATTTCGCCAGTCTGCCTTGGGATTTAAGCGCAAGTTGCGCAAAGCGTTCTACGACAGGGCTATGAGGTGTCTCAAAATCAGCGCCGTTGTGAATTTCGTTGAATTTTTTTTGCCAGCTGGGCTCGACCGAGTCAGGGTCTTCCAGGAAGCGTTCATACAAGTTCTCAACAAAGCCGGCATTGCTACCATAGAGAGAAGAAGAATCTTGAAAAAGTTTAAGCAGCTTACTCATCATGAACATCCAATTTATTCTGTAAGGATTTTGTCTTTGTCTGAACTCTTAAGTAGTATATTACCAATGTTTAACGCATTCGCTGACTAAAATATGCAATGCTGAGCTAACAAAGACAACTCATTGTTTTCACCTAAAGTATGGCTCATGTGATTTTATGACAAACAAAAGAAATATTGTAATTAAAGTTAAATATCCCTCGTCAGGAAAAGAGACGGAGGATTTTCAGCCTAAAATGATAACCGAATGGAATGTTAAAAGAATATTGTTTGCCGCCGGTGCGCTGGTTTTAATTTTAGCGGTACTGTTTTATGCCATTAATAATGATACGCAAAAAAATGATTCAGACAGTTCTGAGTTAGTAGTTAATACGATAGAAGAAAAGGTAATGCCCTCGGTTAAAATTCAAGAGGCTGAAATAAAAGAAACGGATATATCCAAACAGGTAGGAGCCCAAAATAACTCTCGGATTAAGCCGCCAATAGAATCCAATAAGAAAAACAAACCAACTGCCGACATTACCGTTAAGCAAGCTATAAAGAAACAACCAAATGAAAAAGTTAATAAAGATATTGAATATTCAAAGGCTAATCATAATGTAATAAGGGCCGTATTAACTTACGATATTAATAATAAAGAGCCGACAGGAGAAATAGGGCGAATTGTTGATGCCGTTAGAAATAAACCGAAATCGGTCTATTACTTTACTGAATTAAAAGCAATGAAAGGTCACAAGGTTTATCACGAGTGGTTGAAAAACGGCGTGCTTGTTTCCAAGAAGAAGTTAATTATATCGGGTGATATATGGCGCACATCAAGCCGCAAGTTATTGACTGATTCTGAAAAAGGTAACTGGACTGTAAGACTGGTTGATGAGCACGGCCAATTATTAAATGAAAAGTCTTTTAAAGTTGAATAATTTTATATAGGATATTTAATATATTCATAATTATATAATAATGATATAATTATTATATAATTTTAACTTTAAGGACTTAAAATGACCGAATATCAAAATCTTTCTGAGAGTGAATTGCAAGCTGTTATTGAAAATGCAGAAAAAGCATTAAAAAATAAACAAGCTAATAAACGCAAAGAAGTTATAGCGCAGATTAAAGAATTGGCAGCCTCTATTGATGTCGTGGTAGAAATTCATGAACCTGAGAAAAAGCCCGCTCGCAAGGGCGCAAAGGTTGCTATTAAATATCGCCATCCTGATGACGATGATAAAACATGGACAGGTCGCGGAGTAGCGCCAAAATGGATGCAGGAATTACTGAACTCAGGACATGATCGCTCCGAGTTTGAAATATAAAGTTTACGATATATCTAACGATACGCGCGATGAAACGCTGAGTTCCGGCTCGATGCGTTTCATCGTGGATATAAACTTTTCAGTGTAAACTTCTGATAAAAAATATCCAATCTCATAAACCGATTCAGGCTGGTTTACGGTTACGAATTGATATTATGGCCGGTTACACGGATCACTCTATTAAGCGAACGTTTTTAACACAGCATCAATTACCTGAAAAACCAAGCTGAACCGGCCAACCATCAGCCGGGTACTCATCCTCATATTGCGAAAGTCCTTCCAGATTTTATCTGCTTCCATCGTGCTCGGCCGGTTATATATCCGTCATAAGTCAATACCTGTTGACGTTTTTGGCGGTCATTACTGCTTTCGTCAGTGCGATACCGTACAGACGGTAACGAACGCCTGGACATATTCTCGACTCAACAAAAACTACCTTATGTATATGTGGTACAGGGTTTCGAAGGCGCGCGATTATATTCATGATAGCCAATAGGCCGCTCTGCTACATCAATAGATTTAATTGGGGAGAGACTAATGAGCTTAATTCGAATAATTTTCACCTCATCCCTGTCAGTCGCTAGTCTGGAAACAGACTCCGAAAATCCAAGTGCTCCTGGCCGGGGCGGTTATATAACCGAAAAGTTAAAAGTATTTTTCGATCATATTGATTGGAAAGATGCCTGGATACAGCCAGGAGAAATTGCAAATGCAAGCTAATCGATTAAAGCCATTTATGGCCATGGAATTGGCGGCCTTGTCCTTGCTGGTATTACTGGGACTTTGCTATGTCCAAGTTGCAGGTGTTTTTTCACGCCATATGATTATCCATATCGCGCTGATGACCGTTATTGCACCCGTTTTAGCAAGTTTGCTTTTAAAGCTGCGTTATTCACCAGACAAACCGGCAAGTGCGGCAACGCTGTTCGCGGCCATTGTTCTGCAAACTGCTTTGTTGTTTGCATGGCATTCGCCGCCAGGTATCGGACTGGCGATGGAAGGACACGCCGGTGCTTTACTGATGCAAGCAACCCTGCTGTTTTCGGCCTTATGGTTTTGGCTCACAGTCTTCAACCAGACTGGCGAACATCTCTGGCGGGCGGTTATTGCGCTGTTGTTGACCGGCAAGCTGCTTTGTTTAATTGCCGTATTGCTGATATTTGCGCCGCATGTGCTTTACAGTTTGGCACCCACCAATATGACTATTGAGCTCGCCGACCAGCAGCTGGCTGGACTATTGATGGTTAGTGTTTGCCCGATCACTTACGTACTCGCTGCGGTTGCGCTGATTTCCCGCTGGTTCCAAACGCTGTGCGATCAAAGTGATGTTGCGCCGCAGGCGCTTGCAATGGAAAGCAGCTCATGGCAGAGCCGATAAAAAGCCGTTTACGTAAATTGTTGCCTTGGGCGCTTGGACTTTTTGCCGGGGGTATTGTGCTTGTTCTTGCTATTGCATATTCGGGTATTTTCAACGTGGCGGCCAGTGCTGGGCATCCGGAGTTGCTTGAGTGGCTTTTAACGCTGGGCAAGAGTCGATCGGTTATAGTCAATAGCAAGCCTGTTGACGCGCCTGAGCTGAATCTTACCGAGCTAGTGCCGCTTGGGGCTGCACACTTTCAAGGAGGATGCGCCACCTGCCACGGGGTGCCGGGACAATCGGTCAACCCGGTTTACGATCAGATGTTGCCGCAGCCTCCCGACTTACAGATTCATGCGCCTATGTGGAAGCGTGAACAACTGTTTTGGATGGTGCGCCATGGTATTCAATTCACCGGCATGCCGGCTTGGAGCGGCGACAAGCGCGATGACGAAGTTTGGGCTGTAGTTGCTTTTTTGGAAGCGCTGCCTTCAATGAAGCCGGAAGATTATCGACGCTATGCGCGAGGTAATGCCCAAGATAATATCGAAACTCAAAATTACGCAGCTAGAGAGTTTGCCGATAAGGGCAGGGCCAAGATAAATATCACCGCCTGTAACCGCTGCCATGACACAGAAGATGCGCAGCCGACAAGTCCGTATGTGCCTCGGCTTGGCGGCCAGGCTAAAGCTTATCTAAAAAGGGCGTTACACGAATACCATAACGATTTGCGCCAAAGCGGCTTTATGGAACCTATTGCCGGTGAACTCGATGATGAACATATTAATCGTTTGACGGACTATTACGCGTCCCTAACGGTTCCTGTCAATAATCCCGCCCAATATCCATCTTCGCCAAAGCTGGAGCTGGGTCGCCAACTGGCGGAGAACGGCGACCGGTCGCTCAAGATTCCGGCTTGCCTGTCCTGCCATGGCGTTAATAAGCGTCCGGATTATCCTCGTCTGGCAGGTCAACCTGAACAGTACCTCAGGCAGCAATTGCAGGTATTACGCCAGGGTATCCGAGCAAAAACGTCATACGGCTTGCTTATGACCACTATTGCCAGGCGCTTGACCGAACAACAGGCCGAAGCCGCGGCGGCGTTCTTCGCAAGTCAATCATTGGCGGAACGCGTTGATCACAAAGCAGGAGAGGGCTTGCGGCAATGAGATATGCAATTAACAAAACGCTTTGCGTCATGGCTTTGCTGGTCATAGCGGGCTGTGGTGACAAGCAATCGGCGTTTGCAGGACTAGGGCCGGTTTCATCGCGGATTACGCTGTTAATCTGGATCATGTTTATTGGGGCCGCGTTGATAACGGTTTTAATATCCGTGCTGATGTTGATTTCAATAACCGGTCCTGCCGGTTGGCGTCACAAACTTGCCGGTGAAAAAAGTATTGTTTGGGGGGGGATTGTTTTTCCGGTAGTCACCTTAACCGCTCTATTGATTTACGGTTTTTTGATTTTAAAAGCCGGGGCAACGTTGGTCCATGCCGAAGATCCGGTACATATTTCGGTGGTAGGCGAGCAATGGTGGTGGCGGGTTATCTATCGGCACGACGATGGACATACCACAGAAAGCGCCAATGAACTGCGCATTCCTACAGGACGCTCTGTTGAAATCAAGTTATCGACTGCGGATGTAATTCACAGCTTCTGGATACCTGCGTATGCCGGCAAGATCGACATGATCCCCGGGCGTATTAATACCCTGCATTTCAGCGCAGATAAGCCCGGCATCGCTACTGGGCAATGCGCAGAGTATTGCGGCGGCGCCCATGCTTTGATGTCATTTTATACAGTGGCTATGGCGCCTTCCGACTATGAAGCCTGGGTTGCCAAGGAGCGGGCGAACGCCCGACAGGATTTTCAAAGCGAAGGCGAACAACTGTTTTTATCCAGCGGATGCGGTGGTTGCCATACGATTCGCGGCAGCCAAGCGGACGGAAAAATAGGACCGGATTTGACCCATGTTGGCAATAGGCTGTCGCTAGGAGCCGGCATTTTACCAAATACTACGGAAAGTTTTGCCAAATGGATTAGTCAGCACCAGACGATTAAACCGGAAAATTTGATGCCGCCTTTCGATATTTTTTCTGAAAACGAGCTTCAGTCCTTAGCGGCTTATCTAAACGGCTTGGAGTAATTGCAATGTTTAATATAGTTCAGCCGTTAATTCCGTGAGGAGGAATGAGTGACAAAAATAACCGAAGAAAAAGCCGCGCTACCCAACATCTCACCGCGGCCGGAAGGTGAAGAGGAAGAATTGCTGCGCATTTGGGAAGCCCCGACCGGGTGGAGGTGGTTCACTGCGGTCAATAACACGACAGTGGGCTTGCTTTATATTGGCGCCGCGTTTACTTTTTTTGTTCTCGCCGGCCTGATTGCTTTGGTCATGCGCACGCAACTTGCCGTACCGGAGAACCATCTGGTCAGCCAGGATTTATACAACCAGCTTTTTACCATGCATGGCACCACTATGATGTTTTTGTTCGCGGTGCCGGCCATGGAGGCGCTGGGGGTGCTGTTGCTGCCGCAAATGCTGGCCGCCAGGGATTTGCCGTTTCCAAGGCTCAGTGCGTTTGCAGTTTGGGCCTATATCATTGGAGGCGGAGTATTTTTCAGCACGATTTTTTACGATCTGGCGCCCAAAGGCGGCTGGTTTATGTATCCGCCTTTAACATTAAAGGAATATTCTCCCGGCGATAATGCCGATTTTTGGCTGCTGGGTATAGGTTTTATTGAAATCTCGGCCATCGCCGGGGCGATTGAGATTATTGTCGGCATTTTACGAACCCGCCCGCCCGGCATGTCGCTTGATAAGCTGCCTATTTTCGGCTGGGCCATGCTGGTTTTTGCTGGCATGATTGTAGTGGCGTTCCCGGCGGTGATTCTTGCAACGATGTATTTGGAGATCGAGCGGTCTTTCGGCTGGCCGTTTTTTAGTGCCGCAGGCGGTGGCGATCCGTTGTTGTGGCAACATTTATTCTGGTTTTTCGGCCATCCGGAAGTGTACATTATCTTCCTGCCTGCGGCCGGGTTGGTGTCGATGATTGTGCCAACCATGGCGCGCGCACCACTGATTGGTTACAAGCTGATTGTCGTCGCCCTGATTGCCACCGGTTTTTTCAGTTTCGGCTTGTGGGTGCATCATATGTTCGCTACCGGCATTCCCTCCCTCAGTCTGGCTTTTTTTTCCGCAACGAGCATGGCGGTCGCGGTGCCGTCCGGCATCCAGGTTTTTTCCTGGATTGGTACCATAGCTTCGGCTAAAGGACGTTTTCTGTTGTCAACCCCCTCGCTTTTCGTGCTGGGGATGCTGTTTATTTTTACGGTCGGCGGGCTGACCGGCGTAATGGTCGCGATGGTTCCGTTCGACTGGCAGGCACACGATACCCATTTTATCGTTGCCCATCTGCATTATGTATTGGTCGGCGGCATGGTGTTTCCGCTGTTTGCAACCTTTTACTATTGGGCGCCGATGGTCAGTACACGAATGCTGTCCGAGCGGCTCGGAAAATGGTCTTTTTGGCTGATGTTTATTGGTTTTAATGTGACTTTCTTGCACATGCATATCACCGGCCTGATCGGCATGCCACGCCGGGTATGGACGTATTCAGAGGCGTCAGGCTGGGGGCCGTATAATTTTGCATCAACGGTGGGCGCTTATATCATCGGTGCCGGGGTGCTGGTTTTTATCATCGACGTGATGCGAAATTTTCGGGTCGGGCAGCACGGCATGAGCAATCCCTGGCAAGCCGGAACCCTGGAATGGCTACCTACGGATGTGTATTCCACTCGCTCGATTCCTCATATCACAAGCCGTGAGCCCTTGTGGGAGCAACCCAATCTGGCGGAGCAGGTCGAGGCGGGCGAGCATTATTTGCCCAATGCCCCAACCGGCGGCCGAGAGACGATTGTCACCTCCGCGATTGAAGCCAAGCCGCAATATGTGATCCAAATGCTCGGTCCAAGCTGGACGCATTTCTTCGCCGCGGTCTTTACCGCCGCCTGCTTTCTATTACTGACGATCAAGGTGGTTGTACCGGCGCTGGTTTGTGCGGTGCTGGCTATTGTCAGCTTTCTGGTTTGGGCATGGGAACTCGATAAAGGTCCTGCCAAAGGGCCGGTGGATATCGGTGCCGGGTTTAAGCTTCCGGTTTATGTCACCGGTCCGGTCGGTCATGGCTGGTGGGCCATGGTTATCCTGATGCTCGTTGCCGGCTCGCTTTATTTCGCTTATTTGTTTTCTTATCTTTATACCTGGACGGTATCACCCGGAGTTTGGCCCTCCGATACAGAGAGCTTACCCGGCTTACAGTGGCCGGCCGTGAGCGCATTGTTGTTTATTACAGGTGCGGTATTTTTTGCCGTGGCAAAGAGAACGCTGCCGGAACCGGGTAAAAAGCATTTATTGACGCCTCTGTTAGTGCTACTCGGCGCATTATCGACTGTACTTGCAGTGTGTCTGGAGATAGGGTGCCAGTGGCAGGCGGGCCTTAGCCCTGAAAAATCAAGCTATGGAGCATTAGTGTATATGGCCGGTATTTTAGACGGTCAGCTGGTTTTTGCTGTGCTGCTCATGTCGCTGTTTGTTATCGCGCGGCATTTTACCGGCAAGCTCGACCGAGTGCGTTTTGCCAGTCTTGAGAATACTAATTTACTGGCTTATTACACCGCGGCTCAAGCGCTGATCGGTCTTCTGGTAATTCATGGTTTCCCGAGAATGATTTAATTATGACAACATCAAATCAGCAATTTTCTGAGAAATTCATTGGCATAGCTTTGTTTTCTCTAGCCGGTCCTTTCATTTGGGTCTTGCATTTTGCCGTTGTGTACGGGGTTCAACATGCTGCCTGTGTCACGCTCGGAATTCGAGCCGACTTTTGGGTAGAAACCGCTGTTATTGTGATAACCGTTGTGGCGTTGCTGGCGTTAGTGTTGTTAATCGCCAAGCCCGATATTTTGCAGCGTCTGGATAGAGATCAGATCAGACAAGAAACCACGCGAGTATTTTTCTCAGGCGCTATGCGTTTACTGGCATTATTATCTTTTTTTGGTGTTTTATGGTCGGGTATCGCCTTATTTTTCCTGCCCGCATGCGGTTCACTTGCATGACATACTGATAAGTTGGGAGGCATCGGTTCCATATTTCCAGCATCATATTTTATTCCCCATTTTTTCAACTTTTGCCTAACCCGTATTAAAGTTTATCAAATCATTGATTTACACAGCGTCTTCAAAAAGTTTCATTCCGATCAGAGCCGTATTTTTCTGCCTTTAAATTCAAAACAAGACCAATTGTTTTATATCCATCCAATTTTTTCCCTCTCCGAAAACACCTATTTAAAAATACGAAAGTTCCCGATCATTTATGATATAGTTTCTTTAATGAGAATGATTGTTGATAACTTCTGGAGCGATTGATCTTTAATGCACTTTATTTTAATGGTTGATTTATGACGATAAGCTTGAAAGATCTGGCCGTGGGCGATTTGGGCAAGATAGTCGGCTTTGAACAGTCGGGTAAGGCTTATCGCAAACGTTTGTTGGCCATGGGTCTGACGCCGGGAACCGAGTTCAGTGTTACCCGTTTTGCTCCGATGGGAGATCCGGTTGAGATTAAATTGCGTGGATTTTCACTAACCCTGCGTAAGGATGAAGCAGCAATATTGTTGATAGAGAAACTCTAATGAAAACTGATTTTACGGTTGGCGTTGTTGGTAATCCAAATTGCGGCAAGACGACATTATTTAATGCGCTCACCGGCGCCAGACAGCATGTCGGTAATTGGCCCGGCGTTACGGTCGAGAAAAAAACCGGTGAATACAGTTTCGATCATAAATTGATCGAATTGGTCGATCTGCCCGGCACTTATTCTTTAGAGTCTGCCGACGATCAAGTGTCTTTAGATGAAAAAGTCGCCCGTGATTATGTCGCTTCCAAAGAGGCCGATTTAATTATTAATATCGTCGATGCGTCCAATTTGGAACGAAATTTATATTTGACCTCGCAACTTATCGAGATGCGGGTACCGATGATTTTAGTACTCAATATGATGGACGCGGTTAAGCAACGCGGCATTAAAATTGATGTCGATTTTCTCGAGCAGTTTCTGGGCTGTCCGGTTATCCCGATTACCGCCTCAGTCAAGGGCGGTCTCGGCACATTAAAGACGGCAATCAATAATGCCGCTATCGCCAAGCCGGTACCTTCGGTAAGAATCAGTTATATTCCGGCGTTGGAGCAGGCCATCGCTGACATTTCACCTTTATTGCTTGATAGCGCGAAGCAGCATCATTGCGACCTGCGCTGGCTGGCCGTTCGCTTGCTGGAAGACGATACGCTGGCAAAACAGTTTGTAAGGACAACTTCAGACGCCCAAGGACAAATAAACTCGCCTCTGCTTACAGCCACGCAATTACAGCGCCGCGTAGAAGCCGACACCGATGATGAAATAGATATTCTTGCAGCAGACGCCCGCTACGGATTCGTCAATGAACTGACTAATGGCGCAGTCTGCAAGCTAAACGAAGTGAGTCGCCATACGACCGATAAAATCGATACTATCGTCTTGAACCGTTTTCTAGGCATCCCGATTTTCCTGTTGGTCATGTATGCGATGTTCATGTTTACCATCAATATCGGTAGCGCCTTTGTCGATTTTTTCGATCAATCGGTCGGCGCTTTATTGGTTGACGCGCTAGGTTTGGCGCTTACTGACCTGAACTGGCCGCAATGGCTGATTGTGTTAATCACCAAGGGCATAGGCGGCGGCATTCAGGTCGTCGCGACCTTTATTCCTATTGTCGGCTTTTTGTTTATGTTCCTGTCGGCGCTGGAAGATTCCGGATATATGTCCAGGGCCGCATTCGTGATGGACAGGTTCATGCGCATGATCGGCTTGCCCGGCAAATCGTTCGTGCCGATGATTGTCGGTTTTGGTTGTAATGTCCCTGCGATTATGGCGACGCGCACACTCGAAAGCCAGCGCGACCGGATATTGACCAACCTGATGAACCCGTTCATGTCTTGCGGTGCAAGATTACCGGTATACGCTTTGTTTGCCGCAGCATTTTTCCCGGTCGGCGGCCAGAATCTGGTGTTCTGTTTGTATTTATTAGGCATAGCTGTCGCCGTGTTGACCGGCTTGATCATGCGTCATACCCTGTTTAAAGGGGAGTCAGCGCCTTTTATCATGGAACTGCCTGCCTATCACATGCCGACAGTGCGCGGCGTATTTATCAGAACCTGGGACCGGCTCAAGTCGTTTTTGTTCAATGCAGGCAAGGTTATTGTGCCGATGGTGCTGGTGCTGAACTTTCTTAATGCGCTGGGCACAGACGGTACATTCGGACAGGAAAACAGCAATAAATCGGTGCTCAGCGAGATCGGTCGCGGTCTGACTCCGGCGTTTAAGCCGATGGGCATAGAAAAAGACAACTGGCCTGCAACAGTGGGTATTTTTACCGGCGTTCTAGCCAAGGAAGCGGTGGTCGGCACGCTGGATGCCTTATATAGCCAGCTTGAAGCGCCAAGCTCAGCTACAGATAAAGCGCCATTCAATCTTGAACAAGCTTTAATTGACGCTTGCTTAACCGTCCCTAAAAACCTGCAAGACGTTGCAGATAATTTGTTAGACCCCTTGGGCCTGAATATCGGTACCGTCGATGATGTGGCCGCAGCAGCCAGCGAGCAGGAGGTCAATGCCGGTACCTTCGCCGCGATGCAGCAAAGTTTTGACGGTAAAGCCGGAGCCTTCGCCTATTTATTATTTATCTTACTGTATGCGCCTTGCGTCGCGGCAACCGCTGCCATCTACCGGGAAACCAACATGAACTGGACAGTGTTTGTGGTGTTCTGGACGACCGGAATAGCTTACATGACTGCGACTGTTTTTTATCAAGCGATGACCTATAGCCTTCATCCCGACTATTCTTTGGTCTGGATAAGCGGATTAATCATTGCATTTTCAGCAGTATTATTAGGCTTGTGGTTGCTGGGAAAGAATGCTGAGCCAACGGGCCTAAAACCAAACCGGGAATCTTTAAATGATCCTGTCTGATGTGAGAGATTATTTAAAGGATCAGCACCGGGTTGCGCTGGCGGATTTGGTTACTCATTTCGACATGGATGCCGATGCCTTACGGGGCATGTTGGGAAAATGGATCAGCAAAGGCAAGGTGCGTAAACTGCCGTTGACTGCGTCTTGCGGGACAAGTTGCTGTCAATGCGATACCGCTTTGACCGAGATTTATGAATGGGTTGATGAGTAAACTCTGCCGGTATTGATGAGATCATGTAGCTCTACGTCATTAGACAACCTGCCTAAGAAATCATGGAGATAATGGGTACCAGAACTTTTGCCAAGTTCATTATTAAGCCGTACCTCTAACCGCCATGCCAAATTGATATATCCGGCATCAACAGTTTTTTATCAATGGGACTGTTGTTGGCGGATTTAGTCGCTTTCCGCATTTTTCTATAATGTGTCATTAAACCCTATCGTTTATTTAAATTCGCTAATATCCAATTAACCTATAATATTCCCTTGACATTAATTTAACTTAATCATCGAACACGGAATAACTCATGCGTATTCTCTGTATTCTAGTCCTTATAATCATCTCAATTATTGAAATCGGCCCCATTCCGATTACCCCGATATTTCTAATTTACATCGTGCTGTTTCGTCCATTATGGTTTTATGAATTGATCATCAAAATATATGACAGGAATTAAAATCAGCAGCAATGTAAAAATTTGAAATCGAATGTTGCAAGATAGAGACCTTAAAAGTCCTTTACGGCAAAGCCAGTCTTGCCGATAGGACTTAGCTGATCGACTCATAAGATGGTAGCATGAGCATAAAGCGCTGCTTAGCAGAATTTTGGAGATTTTAAATTTTCCAGCACCTTTGAAGTTACTTATATGAGTTTTAGATGAAACCGATTTTTTACCGTCCTGCCCAACTGCGTGGCTTGGCTTTTCTTGGTTTATTATTACTGGCTCTTGCCATACTTGGGGGCATGATTTGGCGAAATGTACATCACTTTGAAACAGTTTTCTCGTATGTTAACTATTCGCATCGCATCCAGAATGTATCGGTGGGTTTACAGCAATCGCTGATTGAATATCTGACTGAAACGGTATCCGGCGCACGCCCTGAAGCGTTGACCAAAACGCTGGACGAAATGGATGATTTAATGACGGATAACCGCTATTTATCGACAGCGACCCGGACAAGCTTGGAAACTGTAAAAAGCATGCTCGTTGATTTATCCTCGTTAAAAAAAGAAGAAAAATACAATCGCTTGTTAAAGGCTCTCAAATTGATGAGTGAAACACTGGATAACGAGTCGTTGCAGCGCGAAGAATTACTGGAAGACATCAGCCGGAATACCCAAACCGAATTGTATATGGCGCTGGCAATATTCATGGCGATATTGTTTGTCGCGGTATTATTTTTGCGCTTCAGAATCCTGCATCCGCTTAATGATTTGAGGGAACTGCTACAGCGCTTGACCGAAGAAAACTTTACCCCAATTACCACCGATCATCTTGATCCGCTGTTATTGCCGGTGTTTAACAGCTATAACGAAATGGTTAAGCACCTCGCGGAACTGGAAGACGCCAATCGTTTACATGCCCAATCGCTGCAACATGAAGTCAGGTTAGCCACGCAAGCCTTGCTGGAGCAGCAATACAGCCTGGCCAGGGCCGACCGGTTGGCGGCGATAGGTGAAGTTGCAGCAGAATTGGCGCATGAGATACGTAATCCGCTGGCCGGAGTTCAAATGGCATTCAACAATTTACGCCGTGAAATTGATGATAAAGACCAGTTGGAAAGACTGGACTTGATCAATGCCGAACTGAAACGAATGGCCAGATTGCTTAACGATATGCTCGATCAAAGTCGTCATTCGCCGGAAGTAGCTACAGCTTTTGATGTACGGACATTGATTCGGGACTTGGTGGCGTTGACGCGTTACCAGATAGCCGAATCGATACGCCTGGAAGTGGATGCTCCTTATTCGTTGCCGGTGCACCTGCCGGAAAGCGGGATACGGCAGGCTTTGTTGAATTTGATACTGAATGCCGCTGATGCGCTTGAAGGTAATCCCGGTAATATCTGCATCAAGGCGCGTACAGAAAGACAAGGATTACGCATTGACGTGCAGGACAACGGTATCGGTTTTTCCCAGGATATGCTGGAGCACGGCATCCGTCCATTTCGCACCAGCCGTCAACGCGGCACCGGCTTGGGATTGGCAATGGTGCAACGTTTTGTAAAAGATGTGGGGGGCACGATCAGTCTCGCCAATCAACCGACTCACGGCGCATGTGTATCCATATTGCTGCCCAATGACTGTATTGTTAGAGATAAATTATGATAGAAACCCTGCTCATCATTGAAGATGAAAAATTATTAGGTTCCGAACTGTCCCGTCACTATCGACAATCCGGTTGGGAAGTGGCGCTGGCTACCAATCTGAGTGAGGCCAAGGAGTTATTACTAAAGAAAAAAATAGAACCCTTACTAATTCTTTCCGATATGAATTTGCCGGATGGTAATGCGCTGGATTTTATGGAAAAGATCAAGAAAGATATGAGTCATACTGACGACTCCAAGGATGGAGGAGGTAAAATAATGCCCGGAGCCTATGCCGAGTGGTTGTTTTTAACCGGTTACGGTAATGTGCCGGATTCGGTCAGGGCATTACGGCTGGGCGCTTACGATTTCCTGGAAAAACCCTGCGATCTGGAGCGCCTTGATTTGCTGGTATCCAGCGCCGCGCGTAGCGCATCGATTCAGCGACGGGTTGCCGATCAAACCAAGCACCGGCATCGGCGTTATTCGCCGGATGCTTATGTCGGCCATAGTCAACAGGCGAAGGACATACGACAGCTGTTGTCAAAGCTGAACCAGGTTCCGTTTAGCGCCCTGATTATCGGCGGCGAGAGCGGCACCGGCAAAGGTTTGGCGGCGCGCATCTTACATTACGGCGGCTCTCGCGCCCAACAGCCGATGATTGAAGTGAACTGTGCGGCGTTACCGCGGGAATTGCTGGAATCGGAATTATTCGGTCATGAGCCCGGTGCATTTACCGGAGCGGCAGGACGACATCGCGGCTTGCTTGAACAGGCGGACGGCGGCACTTTATTCATGGATGAAATCGGCGAAATGCCATTGGATTTGCAGGCAAAATTGCTCAAAGTGATTGAAGATCACAAAGTCCGGCGCTTGGGCGGGGAAAAGGAAATCCAGGTTGATGTGCAGATCGTTGCAGCCAGTAACCGTGACCTGGAAAAAATGGCGCTGGACGGTAGCTTTCGCGCCGATTTATATCATCGATTGAGCGTGTTCAAGCTGATTTTGCCGCCGCTACGCGAGGCGGTAGAAGACCTGGACGAGCTGGTACCATTGTTTGTTGCGGAATACAACGCTAAAGCCGGACGACACGTTAAAGACATTCCCGATTCGGTGTGGAACAAGCTCAAAGCGCATTACTGGCCCGGCAATGTCAGGGAGCTGCGTAATGTTATCGAACGCTGCGTATTATTCTCCGATGGGTCGACATTCCCAGGGCAATGGCTGCAATTGCCCGGCCAGCCTTCCGTAGAAGCGTTACAAACCGAACAGGGTATCTGGCTGCCTTTGGATGGCAGTATGGCGTTGGACGATATGGATTGCTTTATTATCAAAACCGCTCTGGAGCGGGCGGATAACAATCTGACCGCGGCTGCCAGGGCGCTGGGAGCAACGAGGGAAACGCTACGCTATCGGGTGCGAAAATATAACCTGAAAATAACGGATTGATTTTGTTTAACTGATTAGTGTTGTGCTGTGGTTGACATGATGGTAATGGGTCAAAAATGTGATTTGCTTGTATCATATGAACATGACCTGTTATCAAGAAATTACCTGCCTCGATTGTGACAGCAACGCCATTATGAAATCCGGCCATTAGCCGTTATTACACGATGACTGAGGCGCTTTTGAACAGTGACAAGCATCAGGTGAGGTGGGCAAATGCAACACCAATAAAGAATGAGCGCAAAAATTTGAATTTCAGAACTTGGATTAAGTGGCTCACACGAAAAACAATTTGCTTTTCGAAGTTGGAAATCCTGCATGATACGGTCATCGGAATGCTCATTAACAAGGTCGAGATTGGCTTGGATATTCATGCCTAATTACAGATTCAACCTACCACCGACATAATGAGTTCTCTTGAACCTAAAAACGACGACTTGTTCACAAAATTCACAAAAATATCACTATATATCAAGTTCATAAATAGTTACGCAAAGAATAGAGGTGTGGATTATACATCATACTGATTTAGTTAATATATTTCATAGATTATCTGATTTTTTTCAAGGATGAAAAATCAATCTCATAGCTATGCATTTTTTCTTACAAGGTAAGGAAAACTTAACCCCCTGTCTTCCTGTAGCCCTGATTTCATTACATGCGTGGCTAATCATTCATTCCACCAAAAACTCAATTGAGTTTGAAATTGCCAAAAATTTTCTGAATGAACTTGGCCTTGTTTAAGGTTGGAAAACAAATTTTTTCTGGTAGTCTTTAAAAAATAATCATTTAATACGTTAGGGTATTTTTTATGGACATATTGCAGTTCTTCAACAAAGCAAGCATTTTACGGAATCAATCAACGATTTTATTGCCTCGCTTATTATCTTCTATCGTGTTATTGGTATTTATCCTGACTTTGTTTGTAAGCCCCCAAACTCTGGCTGCAATCATACCCAGCCCAGTCCCCGTTGATAGCCAAGTCAAAGTCACATTCAGCGAGTTTGAGCATGAGCGGTATTTAAAAATCACCAAAGTCAGGGCGACACTAACCAACCATTCGGCTAAACCAGTACGGAGGCCGATGCGGCTAGTTATAAAAAATATCAAGCCTCTTACCGTGAAATTGCTCAATGCGGCCGGGCTTCAGCCAGATGGCTCACCTTTTGTTAATATACCCCTACGCGATGGTGTACTGTCGCCCGGCGAAAAAGTCAAAAATATTGATCTTATATTCAGCAATCCGAAACGAGCTGATATTTCCTTCAACCACAGCGTTTTGGGCTCTATACCTCATGCAAACCATCTGCCCGTCGCCAATGCAGGAGCCGATCAAACTGCCTTTGTCGGCAACACTATAACCCTCGACGGCAGCGGCTCCACTGATGAAGACGGCAATCTCCTTACTTATCATTGGCGTATTATTTCTCAGCCGGCAACCAATACAGCGGTATTAAATAACCCAAGCGCCATCAAACCGCAACTAACCATAAACAGTAAAGGCAGTTATCAAATTCAACTCATCGTCAATGACGGAATCGTTGACAGTGCACCTGCCACCGTACTCATCAGCACAGAAAACTCCAAACCCGTAGCGGTAGCCGGCGATGATCAAACCGTCTTTATAAACCAAACCGCGTTCCTGGATGGCATGTTGTCTTACGACATAGACAATGACCCCTTAACCTTTCATTGGCAATTGAGCGCAAAACCGGAAACCAGTCTGGCGACCCTGCAAAACCCAGATACCCAAACCCCCAATCTTAGCCCGGATAAACCCGGTCCTTATACTGTGGAATTAGTCGTCAATGACGGTTTACTCGACAGTCTTGCCGACCAAGTAATTATCAACACCCAAAACTCCAAACCGGTCGCCGATGCCGGACCGGATCAAACAAATAAAACCGTAGGTATGCCGGTTGAGCTGGATGGCAGTCAATCCACAGATGTCGATGGCGATGCACTGACCTATATTTGGTCTTTACTTCATCAACCCGCAGGTAGTAGTACGGTGATCCTGCAAGCCGACCAGGCAAAAGCCGCTTTTACTCCCGACCAAACCGGCGATTATGTCAGCCAGCTGATCGTCAATGATGGCCAGGCTAATAGCGATCCCGCTACAGTTTTGGTTACCGTATCCGTAGTCATGCCCGCCAATAACCCACCGCAAATCACTTCCAGTCCGATGCTGACTGCGACTGTGGGAAGCCTCTATAGCTATAACGTTGCCGCCGGCGATTCTGATAACGATATGCTGAGCTATAGCCTTACTGCATATCCTTCCGGAATGACCATCAATGCCCAAAGCGGCCTGATAAATTGGACGCCGACAGCCAATCAAACCGGCCCTCAATCGGTTAACGTCTTTGTCGCCGACGGCAAAAGCGGCAGTGTTAACCAAAGTTACATAATAACGGTCGTACCGGCAGGGTTTGTCACCGTCCCAAACTTGGTCAATCTAAGCCGGGCTGCTGCAGAAACAGCCATTGTCAATGCCGAATTAACCGTCGGTACGCCCAATTTAATCAATAACCCAGTCACTTCCGGCAGCGTTATTTCACAAAATCCTAATGCAGGCGCATTGGTAGCAAAAGGCACAGCAGTTGCCCTGACTGTATCTTTAGGGCCTGATCAAGGCTTGCCTCCCGATCCGGCAGTCATTGCCCCCAAAATCGATCCAACCGTGGCGACCACAGTTTCGGCCTCGACCGAGTTCCTCTATTCCGGCAGTAACCCGATCCAGACCGGTGTGGCTCCAGGCACTGTTGAAGCCAAACGTATAGCAGTCATTCGTGGCAAAGTGCTGGACAAGGACAATAAAGCACTGCCTGGCGTTACCGTCACTATTAAAGATCATCCTGAGTTAGGACAGACTTTAAGCCGAGATGACGGTATGTTTGATATGGCGGTCAATGGCGGCGGCTTGTTGACCATCAACTATAAAAAAACCGGTTACTTGTCTGCACAACGCCAAGTTTCTGCCCCTTGGCAGGATTACGCTCTTGCCGACACTGCCATTCTGATGCAACAGGACGCCAAGGTTACCACTATCAATCTGAATGACTCCACTCAGAGTTTTCAGGTGGCCCAGGGTAGTCAAGTTACCGATCAGGATGGTGTCCGGCAGGCTACGATACTGATTCCGAAAGGTACTCAGGCTCAGATTTATAACCCGGACGGCAGCACAAAACCCATCACTACGCTCAATCTCCGCCTTACCGAATATACTGTCGGCGCAAACGGTCCTGAATCCATGCCTGGACCATTACCGCCCAGCAGCGCTTATACCTATGCTTTCGAAATGAAAGCAGATGAATCCGACGTCAAAGTTGACGGCAAGGATGTGTTATTCGATAGGCCGGTGCCGTTCTACATAGACAATTTCCTGAGTTTTCCGGTCGGCACCATAGTTCCAGTGGGCTACTACGACCGAGCCAAAGCCGCCTGGATACCCTCCGATAATGGCAAGGTCATCAAAATTTTCGCCGTCAATAACGGCGTCGCCGACATCGACAGCGACAATGACAACCTGGCGGACGACACCGTCAAACTGCTGGCTTTAGGCATTACCCCCGAAGAAAGAACCCAACTTGCCAGCCTTTATCAAGCCGGCAAAACGTTGTGGCGAGTGCAAGTTACACATTTGTCCACATGGGATTGTAACTGGCCCTACAAAATGCCGGACGATGCGGTGCAACCGCAAAATCCGCCTCCCGTCATTGACAAAAAAGTTGACGACCCTTGCGAAGCTTCCGGGTCTATTATCGAGTGCGAAAATCAAGTGCTGGGTGAAACCCTTCCGATCACCGGGACTTCGAACACTCTCAACTATCGTAGCGCCAGAGTGGCGGGAAGGAAGTCCAACACCCTGCAAATTCCGTTGAGCGGGGCTACGCTGCCAAGCTCGCTAAAGCGGATTGACCTGGTTGTGGAAGTCGCGGGTAGACGCTTTGAGCAAAGTTTCCTGCCTACACCGAATCAAACCATTCCGTTTGAATGGGATGGACGCGATGCCTTTGGCCGTCCAATTCAAGGTTTTCAGTCAGCAGTCATTAAGATTGGCTACGCCTACCTCCCGGTATATGCCACGCCGGCAGGACTATCAGCCGCTTTTGCACGCTTTTCGGGCGTACCGCTTGAGGGTAATCGTGCACGCAACGAAGTGCGGATATGGAATGAACAGACTATACAACTGGGAGGCTGGACTAATCGTAGCGACAGCTTGGGCGCTTGGAGCCTGAATGCACATCATGCTTATGATCCGGTTGCGAAAATACTCTACCAAGGCGATGGCAGCCAACGTAGCGTTCAAGGCGCGGTTGCAAACGGTGTCATCTCCACAGTGGCGGGTAAACCAAATGGTGGTTTCAACGGCGATGGCGGATTAGCCATCCAAGCTTTAATTAGTAGTCCTTACTGCCTCGCACTTGGAGCTGATGGCAGCTTTTATTTCTGTGAAGATAATAGAATTCGCCGAGTAAGCTCGAATGGGATCATTACCACAGTAGCGGGTAGCACAAATGGTTTCAGTGGCGATGGTGGACCAGCTACCCGAGCGTTGCTTAGATACCCTGGCTGCATCGCGCTTGGAGCCGATGGCAGTTTGTATATCTGCGATACTGGTAACAATAGAATTCGTCGGGTAGGACCGGATAGCATCATTACCACAGTGGCGGGTAATGGAACAAATAGTTTCAGCGGCGATGGCGGATCCGCCATCCAAGCTTCGGTTAGTTACCCTTACTGCCTCGCACTTGGAGCCGATGGCAGCTTTTATGTCTGTGATAGTAATAATAGAATTCGCCGAGTAAGCTCGGATGGCATTATCACCACGGTAGTAGGTAACGGAACAAATGGTTTCAGTGGTGATGGCGGGCCGGCTACCCGTGCGTTACTTAGAGACCCTATCTCCATAGCGCTTGGAGCTGATGGCAGTTTGTATTTCTGCGACGCTGGTAACCATAGAATTCGCCGGGTAGGTTCGGATGGCATTATCACCACGGTAGTTGGTAATGGAACAGCAGGATTTAGTGGTGATGGCGGACCCGCGCCCAAGGCTTCGTTTTCTTACTCTGACGCGATAGCACTTGGAACGAAAAATGGTTTGTATTTCAGTGATAGCGAAAACAATAGAATTCGCTGGGTAAGCCCTGATGGCATCATTAGCACTGTGGCGGGTAACGGAACTGAGGAATTCAATGGCGATGGCGGGCCGGCTACCCAAGCTTCGCTTAATCGCCCTTCTGGTATCGCGGCTGGAGCGGACGGTAGTTTGTATGTCAGCGATACTGTTCATTTAAGAATTCGCCGAATTTCTCCTACATTACCCGGTTTTAATACGAATGAAATTGTCATCCCGTCAGAAGACGGTATAGAACTTTACCGCTTCGATTCCACAGGACGGCATCTTGCCACTCTAAACGCACTTACTGGCACCTCCTTGCTTAGCTTTAGCTACGATGCTCAAGGCCACCTAAGCCAAATCACCGACGGAGATGGCTTGGTCACTCAGATCGAACGCGATTCCCTGGGCAGCCCCACCGCCATTGTCGCCCCGTTCGGCCAGCGCACCGTGCTCGCATTGGACAGCAACGGCTATCTTGCCAAAGTCACCAACCCCGCAGGTGAAAGCCACGAAATGGCTTACACCGCCGACGGCTTGCTGACGTCGTTTAAGGACCCTAACGGCCATAGCTCCACCTTTACCTACAATATCTTGGGCCGGTTGTTAACCGATACCAACGCCGGCGGTGGCGGCCTATCCCTGTCTCGCACCGAATTGGCCGACGGCCATATCGCGACAGTGACCAGCGTCCTGAACCGGGTCACTGCCCACACCGTGCATAACCTCAGCACCGGCGACCGGGAGCGCAAACACACTCAGCCCGATAACACCACCACGACCACGCTGGAGAAAACCGACGGCACAACGGTCACCAGCGAGGCCGACGGTACTTTGAAAACCTTGCTGAGAGGCCCCGATCCGCGTTTCTCGATGTTGTCGCCGATCACTAAAAGCCTGCAAACCAGCACCGGCGGCCTGACCGCCAACCTGACAAGCCAGCGCACCGCCGCTCTTACCGACAGCAACAACCCGCTAAGCCTGACCACTCTGACCGATACCATTACCCTCAACGGCCGCACCCAAACAACTATCTACGATGCCGCGAGCAAGACGTTCACGGCCACCAGTGCCGCATCCCGGCAAACCAAGGTAGTGATCGACAGCTTGGGCCGAGTCACCCAAAGTCAAATCACCGGCCTATTGCCGATCAACACCCGCTACGATGCCCAAGGCCGTCCGTCCGCCATCGTCCAAGGTAGCGGGGCGGACGAACGCCTAGTCAGCTTCGCCTACAACCCGCAAGGCTATCTCGACAGCGTCACCGACCCGGTCGGACGGCAAGTCAAATACCAATACGATTTGGCCGGCCATGTAACCCGGCAAACCTTGCCGGACCACCGCGAAATCCTTTTCAGTTACGATGCGAACGGCAACCTGACCTCCTTGCTGCCGCCCGGACGGCCAGGGCACAGCTTTAGCTACACGCCGGTCAACCTGACCGAATCCACCGTACCGCCGGATGTGGCAGCGGGTACCAACAGCACCCTGTACAAGTACAACCTCGACAAACAACTGACCCAAGTGCAGCGCCCTGACGGCCAGACCATCGACTACAGCTACGATAGCGCCGGACGCACCAGCAGCATCACCGTTCCCGAAGGCAATATCGGCTATAGCTACCACATGACGACCGGCAAGCTCGCCGGCATCGCCACGCTGGATGGATTAGGACTGAACTACACCTACAGCGGCGCCTTGCCGACCCAGACTAACTGGACCGGAACCATAACCGGCAGCGTCGGCAAAACCTACGACAACGACTTCCGCGTCAGCACCGTCAGCGTCAACGGCGCCAACTCGTTCACCTACCAGTACGACAACGACAGCCTGCTGACCGCCGTTAAAAACACCGCCCTGGGCATCACTCTGACCCTAACGCGCAACGCCCAGAACGGCCTTCTGACCGGCACCGCGCTCGGCAGCTTAACCGATAGCTACAGTTACAACGGCTTCGGCGAAGTCACCGGCTATCTGGCCAATTACGCCACGGCAGACCTGTACAAGAGCGACGTCACTCGCGACAAACTCGGCCGGATCACGCAAAAAACAGAAACCCTAGGCGGCAACACCCAGACCTATGATTACGCTTACGACACCGCAGGGCGTTTGGTCGAAGTGAAACAAAACGGCATCGTGCAGTCCAGTTACGGCTACGACGACAACGGCAACCGCACCGACCTGAACGGCGTACCGATAGCCCACTACGACACCCAAGACCGGCTGCTCGACTATAACAACGCGACCTACGACTACACCGCCAACGGTGAACTGAAAAGCAAAACCGTCGGCAGTGCAACGACCGGCTATCACTACGACGTGCTGGGCAACCTCAGGCAGGTCACCTTGCCGAACGGCACTGCCATCGACTACCTCATTGACGGCCAAAACCGGCGCATCGGCAAAAAGCGCAACAACGTACTGGAGCAGGGCTTCCTGTACCAGGATCAACTCAAGCCGATAGCCGAACTGGACGGCAATAACCAAGTCGTCAGCCGCTTCGTCTACGCCACCGGTGCCAACGTGCCGGACTTGATGATTAAAGGCGGCGCTACTTACCGGCTCATCAAGGATCACCTGGGCAGCCCGAGGCTGGTGGTCGACATCGCCACCAACACCGTCATCCAGCAGATGAATTACGACGTATGGGGCAACGTGATCCAGGACACCAACCCCGGCTTCCAGCCGTTTGGGTATGCCGGTGGGCTGTATGACCGCGATACCCAGCTGGTCAGATTCGGCACCAGGGATTATGATGCGGAAACCGGGCGCTGGACGGCGAAAGACCCGATTGGGTTTGCGGGCGGGGATACCAATTTGTATGGCTATGTGGTTAATGATCCGGTTAATCTCATTGATTCATTCGGCTTAGCGCCTGGTGACTCTTACGAATCACCAGGCAATGCTGCGCAAGGCGTTGCTACAGATATTATGAATATGGGGCCGCAACGAATTGAATGGGGTGGTTGGATATATCAGCTGCCAGATGGTTCGTTCTCTTATACCAAACCGAGAACCGATAATGAAGAAACCCACGTTTCGCCGGGGTCACCGTTAGCATGTCCAGGCGAGCCATTCGCTGATTATCATAGTCATTGGGCCAAAAAAGGATATAAATACAATATGTTTTCCAATGACGATAAGCGAAGCAACTTTTTCAACCATATCCCTGGATATTTGATAAAGCCAAATGGCGGTGTCGATGTCTATGTTCCACCGCCTTATTGGGATGTACCTTCAAAATATAGTCCCGGCATGGGCTACACTGGATCGGTTAAATAATATGCGTCACGTAAGTATTGCCAAGAGAAGCAAGAAGTCTTATGCCATTAGTCTAATACTGGCGTTCGTCATCGGGACGATTCATGATATAGGTTATTCTCGTGGCAAGTGTGAAAGTCTGTATTGCCCGGAGGATGAAGTTGTGTTGTCCGGAGATTATTATAAGGCCATTTCTGCGGCTGCTAAGGATTTTCAGCAGGTAGTACGCCGGAGTGTGCGAAACAGAAAGTCAGAGCTTGGCTTGTTTCTTTTAGATATAAAGAACTATTTAATTTTTATTAACATTGAGCCTGATGGAAACTTCTTAATTAATTTTCATCCAAAAAACTTTAAGGATTCGCCAATAAAAGGAGGCGGGGCGACTTATAAAGTAAGCTCAGCGACATTTGAACTTCTTGAAAAAGAATACTCCATGTAAGTGGGCAACTCAGTAAGGCGCAATCTGTAGGGCGTCAATAGCGTAGCCTATTTCGCCGTATGGCTGCCAAAGCGGGTATCTAATCCTGGCCCGGCGCGCAACGCCCAAACGGCTTGCTGACCGGCACCGTGCTCGGCAGCTTGAGCGACAGCACCAGCTACAACGGCTTAGGCGAAGTCACCGGCTATCTGGCCAAGTACGCTACGGCAGTCCGTACAAGAGCGAGGTCTTTCGAGACAAACTCGGCCGAATTAGCCAAAAAACAGAGATCCTAATCGGCAGCACCCACACCTTCGACTACGCTTACGATACGGCCGGGCGGCTGGTCGAAGTGAAACAAAACAGCATCGTGCAGTCTAGTTATGGCTACGACGAAAACGGCAACCGCACCGACCTGAACCTCGATAGCCCACTACGACGCCCAAGACCGGCAGCTCGATGACCAGCTACCGTTACAACGTATTGGGCAACCTTTGGCAGGTCACCTTGCCGAACGGCGCCGCCATTGACTACCTCATCGACGGCCAAAACGGCGCATCGGCAAAAATCGCAACAATGTACTGGAGAAGGATTTTTCATACCAGGATCAACTCAAACCGATAGCCGAACTCGACGGCAATAACCAAATCGTTAGCCGCTTCGTCTACGCCACCGGTGCCAACATGCCGGACTTCATGATCAAAGGCGGCGGCGACTTACCGGATCGTCAAAGATCACCTAGGCAGCCCGAGGCTGGTCGTCGACATTGCCACCAATACCGTCATGCAACAGATGAACTACGTCCATCACTCAAATTGCTCGGGTAACGCTTTTTCCGTTTTTTGTGCTCATATTAATCGTCTCAAAAGTACTTGCATCTAAAGTAAACATAGATTTAGTGGATAAGCCACTCTTGAATGCCAAAACTTATACGACGATTAATACTATTCATTTTGTAATCAAAATTTATATCTTATAGCGATAAGATGAATTTCCAAACAGCTTCTAAGGGAGAAATGCCCTAGCTGCGGACTTTGATGTACTCTAATTCAGGTTGTACTGTTGTACTATGGTTAGCGGGCCTATATCCTAACTGCGTAATTTTTCCAGATAACGTGATTTAACATCGGATGTTAATAAAAATGCCGCCGAGCCTGCGCCAACGGTATCGGCAAGCCAATCGGCCACATCCGACATTCGTCCTTCGACAAAAGATTGGTGCCATTCATCGCTTATGCCGTATAAACTGCAAAAAGTAATAGTCAGCAAAGCCAGTATAATAGGGCTGTACCCGAGTTGTTTGAAGCTGCGCCATGCCAACACTGCCATAATGAAATATGCGCCGGCGTGGAGAACTTTATCTTGTAAGGAAAACAGGTCCGGAACCGGCAGGGTAGGCTGGTCGGAAAGCCAATAAATGAACAGGCAATAGAGAAATAACAGTGTGAAATTTAAAATCTTGGTCATAGCCTTATCCTAACTAAATGATGAAAAATGTATTTGAATTTGCAGAGGCGTTTTTTCAACAAACCAATGTCGATGAAAAACTGGCGATAACGCATCGGGCTTGGCAAATGTTCATTGATAAAGAGTTATTGTTCGATACAAACCGGCCGGTCATGCCGATCGCCCAGGTAACGTTTCCGGACAAACCGGAGTTATTGGCGCCCCGCCAGATGCCACGGCGAAAATTGACTACGCCGGATGGTGTGGCAGCATTTTTTCATGCCATTGCGCACGTTGAGTTCGTCGCGATCTACCTGGCCTGGGATATTCTGTACCGTTTTCGCGACATGCCCGAGCAATTCTATCAGGATTGGTTACGAGTCGCCGATGAAGAAGCTCAGCATTTTGCGTTGATCAGGACGCATTTACGGGTGATGCGGCTTGATTACGGCGATTTACCGGCACACAGCGGTTTGTGGGATCATGCCAAGGATACGGCCGATGATTTGCCGGGCCGGTTGGCTATGGTTCCCCGCTGTATGGAAGCGCGGGGATTGGATGTAACGCCTGCACTTATTGAAAAATTCAGGGGGCTGGGCGATGATGCAAGCGTGGCAATTTTAACGCGTATTCTGACTGACGAAGTAGGGCATGTGGAATTGGGTTCTTACTGGTTTAAGTTTGTCTGCCGGCAACGCGGTTTTGAAGTTGAAGCCAAATACCGTGAGCTAATCGATCAGTACTATGTGGGCGGTAAACCTAAAGGGCCGTTTAATAGGGAATTGCGCAAAATTGCCGGTTTTTCGGATGCTGAAATAGATTGGCTGGAATGTTAAATACAAATAGATCGATCAATTTATTGCAAACGAGCCCATGGATGCAGTCGTTCGTGGTAATGTGTCCTAGTTGATATACATGAAAATCCGGCAACAGCTATGACTGGCAGCTCAATCAATCAGGATATACCGCCTACCTTGGAAGTCGTTGAACAAGGCTCCGGGCAGCGGTGCGTCAAACTGTCCGGCAGCTGGAATCTTCGCAATTTAGTCACAGTGCCCGAGCTTAACCGAAAAATAAGCTCGTATGCGGCTCATAAAAATATGCAATGGGATATGAACTCGGTTGAGATGCTCGACAGCGTCAGCGCCTTGATTATCTGGAAAGCCTGGGGAAAAAAGCTGCCGGATGCGTTGCAAATGAAGCCCGAACATCAGCGTTTATTCGAGCGTTGGCAAACACAAGAGCTTCCTGAATCCAAACAGGTGGGTTCCAATTCAGGCCTGATTATTAAATACATGAATCAGCTGCTCAGCAACTTTTTGGCGCAGTTGCTGCAGCTGGTGACTTTGTTAGGCCAGCTGGTTTTGGATATAGGCTATTTGTTGCGGCATCCGGGCGATATTCCCTGGTCGGAAATTTCCTCCACGATTTATGAGTCAGGCGTTCGTGCTTTAGGTATTACTGCGCTGGTTGGCTTTTTGATCGGTATCGTGCTCAGTTATTTGTCTGCATTGCAATTGAAGATTTTCGGGGCGGAAATTTATATCATCGATATTCTGGGTTTGAGCACCATTCGTGAGTTGGGGCCTTTGCTGGCCGCCATTCTGGTTGCGGGTCGCTCCGGTTCTGCAATGACTGCGCAAATCGGTATCATGCGGGTAACCGAGGAACTCGATGCGCTGTCGGCGATGGGCATATCCCATTCGTTGCGCTTGATTTTGCCCAAGGTGATGGCGTTGACCATCGTGCTGCCGCTGTTAAGCGTATGGACCAGCGCAATGGCATTGATCGGCGGCATGTTCTCGGCGCAAACGACGTTGGATATCAGTTACCAGCAGTTTTTCCTTAAACTGCCTGATGCGGTTCCGCTGACCAACTTCTTTATCGGCTTTGGGAAAAGCGCGGTTTTCGGTTTGATGATTGCGTTGATTGCCTGCCACTTTGGTTTCCGAATCAAGCCGAATACCGAAAGTCTGGGCAATGAGACCACTAATTCCGTGGTCGCGGCTATTACCGTAGTGATTATGGTCGATGCGGTCTTCGCGATCCTGTTCATGGATGTAGGAATGCCATGAGTGATTCATACGCAATACAACTGGAGCATGTCTGGACCAGCTTTGGCGACCCCGACAAGGGAGGCAAGATTGTTCATCAGGATATTAATCTTTGCCTGGACCACGGCGAAATTTTGGGGCTGGTAGGCGCATCAGGTTGCGGTAAGACAACGTTGCTGCGCGAAATTATCGGCCTGCAAAAGCCCAGTCAAGGCGAGGTGCGGGTAATGGGGCAGTCTTTGAAAGACGCTAATTCAGATCACGGCCAACGGCTACGTAACAATTGCGGCGTGCTGTTCCAGAAAGGCGCATTATTCAGCGTTTTAAATGTTTTTGATAATATTGCCTTCCCGTTGCGGGAGCTGGGCTTCGATGACGAGGAGCTGATTGCCCGCATCGTATTTATGAAGCTGGCAATGGTCGGCTTGGCAGCCGATGACGCTTGGCTCAAACCGGCCGATTTGTCGGGCGGCATGATCAAGCGGGTGGCGCTTGCCCGCACCATGGTGCTGGATCCGGCACTGTTGTTGCTCGATGAGCCGACCTCGGGGCTTGATCCTATTTCCAGCGAAGATTTTGTCAGTCTGCTAGCTGAATTGCATAAAGACCTTCATTTTACGGTCGTCATGGTGACGCATGATTTGGATATATTAAGAGACTTATGCACTAAGGTTGCGGTGCTGGCGGATAACAAGCTGGTTGCTTTCGGAACGCTGGCTTCCGTTTTAAATTGCAAGCATCCTTTTGTCGATAAATTTTTTCACAATAAACGCGCTGAACGGGTATTTCAATACCAGGAGACTGATCATGGGTAGAGAAAATCATGCACTGATTACCGGCCTGTTTCTGATTGCTTTGGTAATTGCGTCGACGGCGACTGTTTTCTGGCTTGGCACCATGAACCAGGAACGCAATCTCTACGTTATTTCGACGCGGGCATCTGTATCCGGTCTTAATCCGGAATCTACGGTTTTTTACCGGGGCATTGCGGTGGGCAAGGTGCTTAAAGTTCAGTTTGACCCGTTAGACTCCGGCAGCATTCTTGTTCCGATCGAGGTCGATAAAAATATCGTTTTGAGTAAAGGCGTTTACGCAACCTTGCGTTTAAAAGGCGTGACCGGCTTGACCCAGATTCAGTTGGAAGATTCCGGTACTATAACCGAGCCGTTGGCGCCGGGAGATAATCCCGTGTCTCGCATTCCTTTAGTGCCGTCAATGGCCGATAAGCTGATGGACTCAGGAGAAGAACTTTTGCATAAAGCCGATCATTTAATGCAACGGCTTAGTTCAATCTTAAACGATGAAAATGAAAAAAATATCGGCGGCATTCTAAATAATCTGAAAACATTAACCGATAAGCTTTCCGAGTTACAAAAGAGCGTTGATAAGGCGCTTGCCGGTATTCCCGCATTGAATAAGGATGCCAGAAAAACCCTGGCCAATATTGATGCGTTGACTAACGAATTGCAGGGCTTAACCAAAGAAGTGCTGAATCTCAGCGTAAAAGCAGGGGGACTTGTCGATAGCGGAAAAACTACCGGCGATGTTTTAGCACAATCAACATTACCTAAAGTTAATAAGCTTCTGACTGAGTTACAGGCGACAACGCAACAGGTAAAAAGAGTTGCGACGATGTTGGAAAATGATCCGCAGGAATTGTTGCTGGGCCCCAATCAAAAAGATGCCGGACCGGGCGAACCGGACTATAAGGAGCAACAATGAGATACCTATTAATCGGATGGTTAGTATTTTTTAGTATAGGTTGCAGCGTTACCGCCAAGCAACCTGCATTGCATGATTTTGGCTTGCCTGCGTCAACAGCGCTTACTCATGGTAATGCATCAGTTAGCATCAATGCGCCGACCTGGCTCTGGGATAATCGTATCCGCTATCGACTGCTTTTTGCCTCTCCCTCACAAGTCAGGTTCTACGGTTTGGATCGCTGGATTGCATCCCCGCCGGAAATGTTTGAGCAGTTACTGGCTTTCAACGGCAAGGCTCAGGATTATGCATTGATAATTCGGCTACAGGATTTTGAACAGCAATTCGATGCGCCTGACCGGGCTCGTGTGGTGCTGCGTTTTTCTGTTGAAGCTTATTCTGATAATAAACAAAAGATCGGTATGCAGGAGTTTTACATGCAGCAGTCCACTAAAACACCTGATGCAGCTGGCGCAATAGCTGGATTTATTGATTTAGCGCACAAGGCTAATGAAAGAGTCCATGATTGGCTTGCGGGATTATCTAATCATAAAGAGTAGACGATACGCCCATTACATTCAGATAGACAAAAAAACCTCCCAGTACCATCGGTAAAGGGAGGAAAGGTGTACAGACACTGGATAGCTCTGAACTTTCACACTACGAGGAGGTATATGAAACTATTGGAGATAAGCTATTAAGCTTTGATCTCGTGGCAATTGCTAAATAATAGCAATGCAAAAAACGGTAGAAATAAAATACGAAAGAAACAGCGCCTATATTGCTGATAATTTTCTAGAAATCAGTCATATCAGACTTATTCCCCATTGGCTAAAGATTATACGTATGTACGTGTATGCTCACAATATGGCGGAAAATTAATAGATTGTTTCTTCTTTATTGATAATCGCAGAAACACATCCAATCCTAAAAAACAACTCACTTTAGGTTAAAAGTTTAAGTTCTTCATTAATACCCCGTTATTGAATTAAATAACATTTATCATCAAAGCATTAGGTAATTCTACTGATTGTATAAATAATTGACCTCTCTTATTCTGTTTCTGCTTTAAACGTACAACTGAATTTTTAGGTTGAACCGGTTTAGCATGCAATTGACAAGAAGTTTGGGCTTCCATGCTTTTATCGTTTGTTTCTCTTTCATAAAAATTATTATCTACACTAAATGAGGACAACATCATGAAAAAATTAGCATTCGCATGTGCAGGTTTATTGTTATTTTTAAGTACTGCTGTTTTCGCCGAGCCACACGCTGATCAAGCGTTGGAACACGCCAATGAGGCAGTGACGCAAGGTAAGGCGGGCAAGGCAGATGCTTTGGTCCAGCATTCAAAGTTGGCAATGGAACATACGTTGGCCGCCGAGATAGTAGCTAAGGGCGCACCTAAAAACCATTTAGGAGAAGCCGCCAAGGAACTGCAAGAATCCATTGATCATGGTAATTTGGGGCATGCGGATATAGCGACTAAACATGCTGAAGCAGCTGTAGAGCATATTAAAGCCGCTAAATAATAGATTCAATATGCTAAACAAAAGGGCGAAGTGTTTCGCCCTTTTTATTTTGAAGATAACTCAATAAATGTTGTCAAACTCAATATCTACTCCACTTGGTAAGTTCGTTAGTAAAAATGTACGGACGAAGTAAATTCACGTTCCGGCACAACATCAAAAATACGACCGATCAATCGATTGCCACTTAAACCCCTCATTCTATATCATAAACCTGTTTAATATCCGATAGTTGTTTCGTTTAAGTCTGTCAAAGATACTGATTAAACGGTATAATTGTGTTCAACATTCATCCAGTTAATGGGAACCTAGTGGATATTAAAGAATACATGCAAACACTTGGTCAACAGGCCAGGAAAGCCGGACGTGAAATAAGCCGTACCGAGTCGGGCAAGAAGAATCTGGCTTTGTTGAAAATCGCCGAAGCCATTGAAAACAGCCATGAGCTATTGATAGCGGAAAACCGCAAGGATTTGGATGCAGGCAAAAGTAATGGCCTGGATGCGGCTTTGCTGGACAGGCTGGAACTAAAATCATCCGGCATTCAGGCGATGGTTGAAGGCTTAAAACAGGTAGCCGCGTTACCCGATCCAGTCGGCGAAATCAGCGATTTAAGTTACCGGCCCAGCGGCATCCAAGTAGGCCAAATGCGCGTACCGTTGGGCGTGATCGGTATTATTTACGAATCCCGTCCTAATGTGACGGTCGATGCGGCGGCCTTGTGCCTTAAATCCGGGAATGCCTGTATTTTAAGAGGCGGCTCCGAAGCCATACATTCCAATCAAGCCATAGCAGCCTGTATTTCTCAAGGGCTGGAAGCGGCCGGTTTGCCGGTGGAAGCCGTACAAATAGTAGCAACGGCGGATCGTGCAGCGGTTGGCGAATTAATCACGATGGATCAGTACGTTGATGTGATCGTTCCGCGCGGTGGAAAAAGCTTGATCGAGCGTATTTCCAAAGACGCAACGATTCCAGTGATCAAACATCTGGATGGCATTTGCCATGTTTATATCGATGATAAAGCTAACATAGACAAGGCGGTCAAGATTGCCGTCAATGCCAAAACCCATCGCTACGGCGTTTGCAATGCAATGGAAACATTGCTGGTTGCCGAAAGCATTGCCGCCAAAGTATTGCCGCTGCTGGCGGAACAATACAGTGCAAAAGACGTCGAATTACGCGGCTGTCTTAAAACCTGCTCCTTGATTCCAAACTGCACCAGAGCCACAGAAGAAGATTGGAACACAGAATATCTGGCGCCGATTTTATCGATCAGGATTGTCGACGGCATCGATCAAGCCATGGAACATATCAATCAATACAGTTCCGGGCATACCGAAGCTATTGTGACCGAAGATTACACCTTGGCCCGCCGCTTTTTGCGGGAAGTCGATTCCAGTTCGGTGATGGTGAATGCCTCGACCCGTTTTGCCGACGGCTTTGAATACGGGTTGGGTGCCGAAATCGGCATCAGCACCGACAAGCTGCACGCCCGAGGACCTGTGGGTTTAAAAGGCCTGACCTCGTTAAAATACATCGTTCTGGGTGACGGCCATATCAGGCAATAGATGATCGGCATCTTCGGCGGTACCTTCGACCCGGTTCACTACGGACATCTGCGTTCGGCACTTGAAGTTAAAGACATTTTCGGACTGGATGAAGTCCGGTTGATTCCCTGCGCTAATCCGCCGCACCGCGAACAGCCTGCCGTAACCGCCGAAATGCGCTTGCAGATGTTGGAGCTGGCGATAAAAAGCCAGCCGGGGTTAAAGATCGATACCAGGGAACTGGATAGATACGATTTGCGTCAATTGCCGTCGTATATGGTCGACACGTTGGCATCTTTAAGACAGGAGTTTCCAGTCGAACCCTTATTGTTGTTTATCGGTACTGACGCATTCAAGCATTTAACCGGCTGGCATCAATGGCAGCGGTTATTCGACTATGCGCATATCGTGGTGATGACCCGGCCGGGCTTTGAATTACAACAACTCGATGATTTCTTTAAAGCCAGACTGGCAGGAGACATTAAAGAATTGACACAAGCTAGCGCAGGAAAATTATGCTTCCAGCAAGTCACTCAACTGGAGATTTCGGCGACGGCGATCAGGGACATAATTGCAAGAAAACAAAATCCGGGTTTTTTATTACCCGATGCTGTCATAGAATACATCAAGCAACACAAGCTTTACGAGACACATTGATCTCATTATTTACACTAGGAATTTGAATGCAAGCAGAAGATATTTTAAAAATTGTCCAGGATGTTTTGGATGAACGCAAAGGGCAACACATAACGACACTCGACGTCCGGGGCAAGACCAGTTTTACCGATTATATGGTCGTAGTCACCGGTACTTCGGATCGTCACCTGAAATCATTATGTGAATACGTATCGGAAAAGCTAAAAGAAAACGGCGTTAAACCTTTAGGCATGGAAGGCGATCTGGGTTCAGACTGGGTGTTACTGGATTTGGGCGACGTGATTGTCCATGCGATGAACGCCCAAGCCCGCGAGTTTTATCAGCTTGAGAAATTGTGGTCGGTTGAGGGTTCTAAAGAAGGTGAGCAGAAAGCGGGCTAATGCGGCAGGGCGGTTTCGCGTTAGCAAACCGCCAATCAACGCACAACGCCGATGACAGCCGTTCGCAGTTGCGGCGGATGCCCAGCGGCGAATCCACCCTACAAATCACCCGCCTTACAGCTTTCTGTCGCGCCAATAATCCGGTCGCCGACGATGCGGAGCAACAACTAAGACCTCAACATCAGCACCAACCAGCCGGTAGAGAATATTATACGGGAAGCCTGGAAGCCGATAACGCCTAATATCGGGTGGAAAATCAACCTTATAGCGGAGTGGGGCCGCACAAACCTTGGTCATTGCTGCATCGAAGGCTGCAAGATAACGCGCACCAAGGCCCGGCTGTCGAGATTCGTAATAGGTTACGTGTTCGAGGTGCTCAACTCGCGCCCTCGGGTTGAAGAAGTAACTCACTTAAGAAGTGCCTGAGCCTCTTGGCGCACTTGCTCGGCGGGAATGCGCTGAACTAACCCTTGGTCTAACTCGGAGGCACGATGTGCAGCCTCTTGAAACCAAAGCTGTTCAACTTCCGCTTCCGACAGGTCATCAAGGCTGGACAGTAATTGCTCAGCTAATTGAGCGCGCTCCTGGGGAGGAAGGGACAATGCTTGATGACGGATTGTTTCGATGTTCATTTGATCACCACTTGTTTAAAAACAGCGCTAACGTAAAGTTAGATTAAGTTCTTGTTACATGCGGCGCAACGGCTACCGCTATTGTGTCTTAGGAATTAAAACTAGGCGCTTTTCTGCCATTGTGCCGGAGAGTGAGCGATACCCAGCAAACCGTCAATGGATATATCTTCATCAATTAGCGGCCAGTAAATACCATAGCCGGAAGGCGAAATTTCGTAGTGGTTTAGTTCTTTCTCGCCAGCCTTGGCTAACAGAGGCGATATTTCCAATAAAACTTTGCTGATTGACTGACCGTCTACTTTCAGAGATAGCTTTCCACTTTCTATTTTGATTTCATCAAGTTGATGATAAGTATTCATGGGTATCTCCTGTTTTGGAATTCTTGCCATTGGTCTACGATATACTCAAAATGTTCGAATATTATTTTTCGGATCTGTCTTTTGTCTCGCGGTGACAGATTTAATGCGAAGGCTTCCTGAATGTCAAAATTTTCAACGTCTATCCAAAACTTGCATTCCTTGTCTCCGCTTTTTCAATGGATGTGTATGGGTTCATTCTCTTCATTTGCGTAGAAAAACAATCTCCATCCGAGAAGAATAAGTACAGTCGGCATTTGTTAAACTCCTAAGTGGTTACGAACTTTTTTACATCTCGAACGCCGCGGGTCGAGGTTTAGAAACCTTGTACACTGGATAAGTGTAACCGTTTAGCTCAGGCATTGCAGAAATGTTAAGGGCGGGGTTGAAACCCCGCCCTGCTTGAGGATCTAAAGAAGGCGAACAGAAAGCGGGTGATTTGTAGGGCGGTTTCGCTTTAGCAAACTGCCAATCGACGCACAATGCCGATGACAGCCGTTCGCAGTTGCGGCGATCCACCCTACAAATCACCCGGCTTACAGCTTTCTGCAACGTAGATACTCTGCTCCGCGCCGAAACGCGTGACTTGGCGAAGTTGGCGGAAGCCAAGACGCTCAAGCAGCCGGACTGATGAAATATTGGCCGTTTGCGTCTCGGCGACCACGCTCTGATGGCCCGCAACACCAAAGGCGTATGCCAGGACCTGCTGAACGGCGGCTGTGGCATATCCACGACCCCAGTGCTCTGGCAGGAAGAGGTAGGAAACCTCGAAGTCTTCGAGATCGTGGTGTCTATCAAGCAACACGACGCCAAGAAGAGAATTGGACTCCTCTGATGTTTGCCGTACTGCCCAAACCATGGCTGGCACGGCTTGCGTCAATAGCTCGCTGGCGCGCTGCTCTGCCACGGGAGCACTCAATGGGCCGCCCAGAAAAGAGCGAACAGCAGGATCGCTGAACAAACGAGCGACTTGCGATAAATCGGATGCTCGAATGGCATCAAGCGAGCAAGTGCCAGTTTCCATACTGCGTTTCATGCAACCAATGTCGAAAGTCACCGGAGTGCCGCTTGCGGCGCGTCCGGTGGACTGCTGGGTTGGGCGCTGATGCGGTAGCTATAGCCATGACGTTCGAAATCCAGTGATTCGTAGAATGCATGTGCCCGCTCACGCTTAAGGTTGGAGGAAAGTACCGCTTTGTAACAGCCCTTTTCTCCACATATCTGGAAGGCATATTTCATCATGAGCTTGCCCACTCCACGCCCTTGCCACTCGGGATCAACGGCAACATCCTCGATGATGGCCGAGGGGGTGCCCATGTGGGCCAGGTTGTTCATAATTAGCAGAGCGAAAGTGCCGACAACTCGTCCTTCACAGGACGCGATGTAGATTTTGTAGTCGGGGTAACCCGCGATGTGTTCAAAATGACGTTCTGCTTCAGGCAAAGGAAGCACTTTTCCATTATCGAGATCAGGCTGCGCATACAGGCGGAGCACCTCGGGAATATCTTCTTTGGAAGTTTCACGGCAGGAAACAGGTGAATCCATGTGTTTCTCCATACTATGCCCAACTAATATTAGACATCCTAATAGACGTAAAACATTGCGTCATTTGTTTGTCTAATAATTTTTAAAAATTAAAAATCATTGTTGTTTCATGCTATTGCGTAAATTTAGTTCGTCCTAAAATAAATCCAGGTGGCGGCACAAAAAAGTATGGGTAATTTGATCATGAATACTCACAACAAACAATGGTAATAAATCTGAACCCTAGACTCCGCAATCTTTTGGGCCTGATGTTGGGTTAACGACAATACTCTCGGGAGCGAGTCGTTAACCCAACCACGTGTTTATTTTAAATTTCCTCGTGTTTACTCGCCAAAGCAGGCAATGCCTTGACCAGCTTCATAACGCCATACCCCAAAACCGCATAGAGCAGGGCAGAGCTGACATAAGGCGGGTAATACTGAGCTACACGTGCAAGATACTGCCCCCAGGATAAATCCGGATAACGGCCTGAAAGCACATAAAAGCTGCCGTTTGAAATGACAAATGCAGCCGATACCGCCAGCGTCACCACACCAAACTGCGTTGCCAGTTCAGTTATTTTGAGCGATTTAAATGCCGAGCAGTAGCGGCCTGCAAACCACATAACCGCATAAGTAGGGATCAGGAAAACATAAGCAGGCGACACGCACCAGCTGCTGGTGCCGTTTGCGATGGCGATGGTGTCAATCAATCCCGCCATAACCAGCAAGAAGATGAACAGCGCCTTTTTACGGTAAAAACCGGCAAAGAAAAAAACCGCCAACGAGGCATCGGGCAGATGCAATACGTCGCCAAAGTGGTGAAAGCGCGTCAGCACCATCAGCGCGATCAACGGAATCGGTAAATACTCGACTTGCAGCCATTGTTTTATGTTCATGGTGTTTCTCCAAAGGTTAGTTGTTGTAGTGGATTGAAAGAAAGAAATTCCGCTCTGCGGTATTGTAAGTGTTAATGGTTTGATACTGTTTATCCAGCAGATTGTTTAATTTTGCGCTCAACATCCAGTTTTTATTTAAATGGTAGGCTGTACGTAAATCAACGGTCACATAACCGGCAACTTTGGTTTTGTTCAGCGCATCATCAAAACGGTCGGCTTGAGCCAACACCTTAGCGCCCAGATCGAACTGTCCGAACGAGCGTGATAAATCGTAAGATAAGGTTTTTTCCGCACGGCGCGGCAGTCGCATATTAGACTCCCGGTTTTTAGGGCTTAACAGGTTCATGTTCAACTTGCTGTTCCAGCCCATCAACTGGGTACCGATTTCAGCTTCAATGCCGTCAATTTGGGCCTTGCCGATATTTTCCGCGCTGGATAGAAAAGTTGCAGGATTCGTTACCGTCACGATCAAGTTATCGATATTGGTATGGTAACCGCGAACTTCCCATTGCAGCCAATCATGGTCACCGGCCAATCCCGCTTCGAAAGATGTTGATTGTTCGGCTTTCAGCGAGGGATTACCGAATCCCGGAAAATAGAGCTGGTTAAATGACGGCGCTTTGAAGGCATTGCCAAAGCTGGCAAATGGACTGATGCCGTACTTTCCGTTATAACGCCAGCCGAAATTGCCGGTCACCTGTTCGCCAAAGGCTTCGTTTTTATCCCCCCGTAACGATGCGTTGATAAAATGGTCGTCCAGAATGCGGCTGTGCAACTCGGTAAAAATGCCCGCATCATAACGGGAAGTTTCATTGTAGGCGGTTGAGCTGTCTACTTGATCCAGCCGGTAATCGGAGCCGATAACCAACTGGTGGGCGTCGGACAAGGCGACCTCGTTCAACCAGCTGGCATTCCACCGGGTACTGTTAAACTTACTGGAAAATGTTCCGTCGGGCGCAAAGTTATCGCCTTCGTCGCGGCTTTGTCCCAAGCGCAGTAGTGAACGCCAGCTATCGACAATGTTCATGCCGGCTGTCGTGCCGACGGTTTGTTCTACAAACTCCGTTTTATTTTGGAAAGTGCCGTCATATTCGTTTTTTCCCTCAGCCCGCATAAAAAACGCCTCAACTTCGGCATTGTTATCGAAACGATGGCCTAACCGGGCATTCAGTGCCGTATTCAGGTAACCGTCCTTGTCCGGCTGATTAACGCCGAACGGCCCCGGCGTCGGTTGCCGCGAATTAAATCCCTGAGAACCGAACTGCGATGAACTCAAGCTATACCAGCTGTTTTTCCATTGACCGCTGACAGAACCGGAAGCGCGGTAAGTATCGTAAGAGCCGCCGCCGGCATCCAAAGTGACGCTGGGCTTGTCTTCCTGTTTACCTTTACGGGTAAAAATCTGGATAACCCCGCCGATTGCTTCCGAACCGTAAAGGCTCGATTGAGGGCCGCGAATAATTTCCACCCGCTCGACCTGATCCAGAGGGATAAGTTGAAAAGGCGTGGTGCCGGAGGTAACGGAGCCGATTTTGATACCGTCAATCAGCACCAGTACATGATCGGAATTGGTTCCGCGCATGTAGATATTGGTATCTTTCCCGTAGCCGCCGCTTTCCACTATGTCGATGCCGGTAGTACCGCTTAATAGTTCCGGCAAGGTTTTAGCCTGAAGGCGTTCAATATCTTTCCGAGTATAGACGGTCGCCGCAGCCGCCAGCTGATTTTTAGCCGTCTCTGTACGGGTTGCGGTAACCACAATATCGGGAAGATTTTGCGGAGTTTCCTGCGCTTGTAACTGGCTATTAAAGCCCGTGATTAATAATGAGCCGAAGATGATTTTTTGCATGTGTGTCCTCTGCGCCGCCCGCGCATAATGGTTGTGAGTACACAACAGAGGACAATAGAAAACGAGAGATGACACGGAGCTATGCTTTCATTTTCGCAGACAGCCCTCCGCTGTACCGAATTAAACTCTCGGGCCGGTCTCCGGGCTTATAAGTGGCATTAACCTGAATCATCGCCTTCCCATGCGTGAACACAGTGGCATCTCGATGAAACTTTTACTTATATACCGTTGCGGGGGCAGCGTCGGATTTGGCCTAAACCTTACCGACTTCCCGTTTAACCATTGGGTCTGAAAAACCCTCCGGAACCTGAAAGCAGAGCGCAATTATAGGGAGTTATATCGATAAAGCAAATTTACCGGTAGTTCCCGATGCCGAAACTGATGGCTGCGTCCGATTCATCGAGTCTCGGTCAGTAAGCGTTTTATGAGCGGATCATGATCACAAAACATGTAACGCCTCTTTATCCTAAAAGGATTTCCGGGATAGAGTCCACTGTCTCAGCCTGTTATGAGCTTGCCGAACGGAATAAGCGGATTGCGTTGAGCGAAGCTTTTTTACTCGATATAAAGATAATGCCCGAGTATCCGGTTCTTACACAACCGCGGCCAGCTACCCTATATTCTTATACATACTATATATTGATATAAATATAAAAATAATATCAATATATAGTGTATTTTTTATTGACACAGATAAATTATCAATGCTATTTTAATCTCCATACGGTTCTCATGCTGACGTTTAAGCTGAGATAAAAGGGAATCCGGTGACAGATTAACAGACACAGTTATCTTAAAGCCGGAGCTGCCCCCGCAACTGTAATCGGAGAGTATGTTGTCAACCATGCCACTGAGTCATGAATAATATTGACTTGGGAAGGCCGACAACATGCGGAGACCCGAGAGCCAGGAGACCTGCCGTATATTTTTATTAACACGTTTGAGGCGGGGTGTCCTCGGCAGATGGAAAGGTCATTTTCTCGCATACCACCTTTCCGCCATGCTGGTCTTTAAGACTGGCGCACTGTTCAGTGCCGCTTTATGCATAAGTTTCGATAACTTACCGTGTCAAAGGGTTGCCGGATTGTCGCGTCTGTCCAAGCCATTCCCGCTCCTAATCTTAAGGAGCTATCCATGTACGATACTGTAATCCCTGCGCCGTCCGGCGTATTTCCAACCTCGAAGCCGCCTTCATCGAATTTACCTGTGCTGCAAGTGATTCGGCGCAATGGTGCGGCTGTCGCATTCAATCCTGAAAAAATATCCATTGCGATCAGCAAGGCGTTTTTGGCGGTAGAGCATGGTCAAACCGGCCTGTCCAGCCGGATGCGCGAACAGGTGACTGTGTTGACGCAGACGGTTGTCAGCGCATTGATGCGCCGCCTGCCTTCCGGCGGTTCGGTACATATAGAAGATATTCAGGACCAGGTTGAATTGGCGTTGATGCGCTCCGGCGAGCACGACGTTGCGAAAGCTTATGTGCTGTACCGGGAAAAACATGCCGCCGAGCGTGCCGGGCAAGCGCACGATACACCGCAATTGCATACTACGGTTGACGGCAACCGGCAGCCGTTGGATGTTGCCGGGCTGGTCGAAACGGTGACTGAAGCTTGTCTGGGCTTGGGCGCTGAAGTTAGCCCGAAAATCGTGGTGGAGCAGGCCGTTCGCGATTGTTATGACGGCATTCCGTTCAACGAAGTGCGCCGTGCGCTGATTCTTTCCGCCCGCAGCCTGATTGAGCGCGAACCGGCATACAATTATGTCACGGCGCGTTTGCTGCTGGATTCGATTCGTTTTGAAGTATTGGGCGAAAGCGTCAATCAGGCCGCGATGCAATCCGCTTATACCGGCTATTTTCCGCACTATATCAAGCTGGGCATTGAAGCGGGCCTGTTGGATCAGCGCCTGGCGCAGTTCGATTTGACCAAGATAGCCAATGCATTAACGGCTGACCGTGATTTCAAATTCGGCTATCTCGGCCTGCAAACGCTCTATGACCGCTATTTTTTGCATATCGAGGAACGGCGCATCGAGCTGCCGCAAATCTTCTTCATGCGCGTGGCGATGGGCTTGGCGATTAACGAGATTGACCGCGAACAGCGTGCCGTCGAGTTTTATAACCTGCTGTCGAGCTTCGATTTTATGAGTTCCACGCCGACCTTGTTTAACAGCGGCACCGTGCATGCGCAGCTTTCATCCTGCTATCTCAGCACGGTCAGCGACGATCTCGACGGCATTTATCAGGCCATCAAGGAAAACGCTTTATTGCAAAAATATGCCGGCGGCATAGGCAATGACTGGACGCCGGTCCGGGCATTAGGTTCACGGATCAAAGGCACCAACGGCAAGAGCCAGGGCGTAATTCCGTTCCTGAAAGTGGTCAACGATACCGCCATCGCGGTCAACCAGGGCGGCAAGCGCAAGGGCGCGGTCTGCGGCTATCTGGAGACCTGGCACCTGGACATCGAAGAATTCCTGGATTTGCGCAAAAACACCGGCGACGACCGCCGCCGCACCCACGACATGAACACCGCGCACTGGATTCCGGACCTGTTCATGCAGCGTGTTAGCGACAATACCGACTGGACCTTGTTTTCGCCATCGGATGTGCCGGATTTGCACGACAAGTTCGGCAACGCGTTTGCAACCGCTTATTGCGAGTACGAACGCCGCGCCGATCTCGGTGAAATCAAACAGTTCAAGCGTGTTCCGGCCTTGCAACTGTGGCGAAAAATGTTGTCGATGCTGTTCGAAACCGGCCATCCCTGGATTACCTTTAAGGATGCCTGCAATATCCGTTCACCGCAGCAGCATGCCGGCGTTATACATAGTTCTAACCTTTGCACCGAGATTACGCTGAATACCTCCGCGACTGAAATTGCGGTATGCAACCTGGGTTCGGTAAATTTAAGGGCGCATTTGAAAGAAGAAACCTGTACTGAGCACGGTCGAAGTAACGGCCGTCCGGTGATGGATCAAACCAAGCTTAAAGCCACGATCGCGACGGCCATGCGGATGTTGGATAACGTAATCGACATCAATTTCTATGCGGTCGGCAGTGCGCGCAATGCCAATTTCCGTCACCGGCCTGTCGGTTTGGGCATTATGGGCTTTCAGGATTGCCTGCATGCGATGCAAATTCCTTACGCTTCAACGGCGGCCGTCGAGTTCGCAGATAAAACGATGGAAGCTGTCTGTTATCACGCGTATTCGGCATCCAGCCGTTTAGCCGGGGAACGCGGCGCTTATTCCAGCTTTAAGGGCAGTTTGTGGGATCAAGGGATTTTGCCGCCGGATACCTTGAATCTATTGAGCGAAGCGCGCGGCGGGCAGTTGGACGTGGATCGCAGCAGCACGCTGGATTGGGATTCGTTGAGAACCCGCATTCAACAAGTCGGAATGCGCAACTCGAATTGCGTGGCGATTGCGCCGACAGCCACGATTGCCAATATCGTCGGCGTTTCCGCCGGCATCGAGCCCGACTACCAAAACCTGTATGTGAAATCCAATTTGTCCGGCGAGTTTACCGTGGTCAATGAAATGCTGGTTAACGACCTTAAGGCGCTGGATTTGTGGGATGAAGTGATGGTGGCCGACATCAAGTATTACGACGGCTCGCTGGCCCGGATAGAGCGCATTCCGGCCGAACTTAAACGGCTCTATGCCACCGCATTCGAGATCGATCCCGTCTGGCTGATAGAAGCCGCGGCCAGAAGGCAAAAATGGATAGACCAGGCGCAATCGCTGAATCTCTATGTTGCGGTTCCTTCTGGCAAAAAGTTGAATGACATTTATATGCTGGCCTGGCTACGCGGATTGAAAACCACCTATTACCTGCGTTCGCTGGCGGCAACATCGGCCGAGAAATCGACCGGGGCGGGCGGTGAACTCAATTCGGTTTCATCCGTCATGCCCGAGCCCAAGCAGTGCTTGATCGAGGATCCGGGCTGCGAAGCCTGCCAGTAACCCAAATTAACAAGGAAATGCCATGTTGTCATTTGAAGAAGTTTTTGTCGAAGATGAATCTCCAGCGCCGGAAGCCCGCGTTGCCAAAACCGTTTCGGAGCAGCCTGCGGCCAACCGGCCTTCTGCATCAGGCCGCGTTGACGCCAACGATAAGCGCGTAATCAACGGTCAAACCGACGTCAATCAATTGGTGCCGCTCAAATACCATTGGGCGTGGGATAAATACCTGGCGGGCTGCGCAAATCACTGGATGCCGCAGGAAGTCTCGATGAGCCGCGATATTGCGCAGTGGAAAGACAGCACTGCGCTGAGCGAAGACGAACGGTTGATCGTCAAGCGCAACCTCGGTTTTTTTACCACAGCGGATTCACTGGCCGCGAACAATATCGTGTTGGGCACCTATCGTCACATTACCGCACCGGAATGCCGTCAATACTTGTTGCGGCAAGGTTTTGAAGAAGCCATCCATACTCATGCCTACCAATATATTGTCGAAAGCCTGGGCCTGGATGAAAGCGAAATTTTTAATGCCTATCGGGAAATTCCAAGCATTCGGGATAAGGATGATTTCCTGATTCCGTTTATCAATACCTTGACTAATCCGGCCTTCAGAACCGGCACCTTAGCGGCGGATCAACAATTATTGCGTTCGCTGATTGTGTTTGCCTGCATCATGGAAGGCTTGTTTTTCTACGTGGGTTTTGTGCAGATTCTGGCGCTGGGGCGGCAGAACAAAATGCAGGGCTCGGCGGAGCAGTATCAATACATCCTGCGCGACGAGTCGTTGCATTGCAATTTCGGCGTCGATCTGATCAATACCATTAAACTTGAAAACCCGGACTTGTGGACCGATACGTTCTGCGATGAAATCAAGCTATTGATGCAGCAGGCCGTAGAACTGGAATACCGTTATGCCGAAGATACCATGCCGCGCGGCGTATTGGGCCTGAATGCCGCCATGTTCAAGGAATACCTGCGCTTTATCGCCAACCGCCGTTGTCAGCAAATCGGCCTGGACATGCTGTATCCGGGCGCCGCCAATCCTTTCCCGTGGATGAGCGAGATGATGGATCTCAAGAAAGAGAAAAACTTTTTTGAATCGCGGGTGACAGAGTATCAGACCGGCGGTGCGCTCAGTTGGGATTAAGCCATTTCGCCTCAGCTCTGTATCGATAAACGAGTGTAGGGCGTGCCGTGTCTTGGTAAAGTTAAGGCGCACACGGCACGCCCTACGGCGGATATTCCCGGCCTATCTAACGGCAGTGTATTACATCAATTAGAAGTTAAAGCACAATCGTCTTGGACTGCGCATGCTCGATCAGCCAATGGATATATTCCAGCTGCACGTCTTCGTGACGGGTTGCCAGATACATGGTTTTCGTCAACGGCAAGTCTTTAAACCTCAGGCTGACCACATCCGGATTTTTGGCTTTATCGGCCAATAACCATTCAGGCAGCAGGCACACGCCTCGTTGGCTGGCGGCCAGTTGCAGCATGATGTCGGTTTCTTCCACGGTGACATGGGCGAGCGGTTCGATTCCGGCGGGTTGCAGGACTTTCCTGAACATATCCAGGCGTTCGCGTTCGACCGGGTAAGTCAGAATGGTTTCCTGCCGCAGCTCGGACGGCGCAATAGGCTGACTTCCGGCAAGCCGGTGCTGCCGGGCAACAATCAGCACCAATTCAAAATCGAACAACGGCTGGTAATGCAGCACACCGTTAAACACCGGGTCGGAAGTCAACACCGCATCCAGCTTGTATTGTTGAATCGCCTCAAACGAATTAAACCGGTAGCGGGATGTCACTTCGATAGCCAGGTCCGGCCAGGCTTGCAGATAAGGCTGGAGAATGGTGCGAAACCATTCATAACAGGCGTGGCAATCGATGCCGATAATCAGTTTGCCGGTTTTTCCGGCGGCCAGCAGGCTCAGGTGCTGTTCGGCGGAGTCAACGGTGGCGATCACCGATTCGGCGACATCGGAAAGATAGTTGCCCGCCTGGGTCAGCACCAGGGTGCGCCCCTGTTTGCGCCAGAGCACGATGCCCAAGCGCTGTTCCAGATTTTTCATCTGGTGCGATAAAGCCGATTGGGTTAAATGCAGCGATTCCGATGCAGCATTCAAAGTGCCGCGTTGTTTAAGCGCCAATAGAATACGAAAGTGGATCAGTTCCATATCGATGAATTTTCCTCATGAAATAGTGAAAAACTATCAATATTTTTCACAAATAACAAGCCCTACAATGCTGTTCTTATTTTTAACTGATAGGGAGTAGTATTGATGATTAAGATTCATAACCTCGGTTTTCCCCGCTTGGGCGAAAACCGCGAGTTGAAATTTGCGCTGGAGCGCTATTGGCATGGCGAAATCGATTACGCGGCCTTGCAAGCGACCGCCACCGAACTGCGGCAACGCCATTGGCAACTGCAAGCCAATAACGGCCTGGATTTTATTCCGGTCGGTGATTTTTCCTATTACGACCAAGTCTTGGATACCAGCGTTATGCTCGGCGTTATTCCGGAGCGATTCGGCTCGGTTATCGATCTTGACAGTTATTTCAGAATGGCTAGAGGGCAGGGAAGCGACGGTCTTTCCTTTCGCGCCTGCGAAATGACCAAATGGTTTGATACCAACTACCATTACCTGGTGCCGGAAGTGACTGCGGATCAGCAATTTGCATTGTCCAGTTCAAAACTATTCGATGAAACCCGCGAGCTGCAAACATTGGGCTATCAGCCGAAACCGGTTTTACTGGGCCCTCTGACCTGGTTATGGCTGGCGAAAACGACCGGCGACTTCAATAAACTCGAGTTATTGGAGCGCTTGCTGCCGGTTTACGGCAACATCCTTCAGCGTTTGGCTTATCAAGGTGTGGAATGGGTCCAAATCGACGAGCCGATTCTGGTGCTTGATTTGCCTAATGCCTGGAAAAACGCATTTGAGCTGGTCTATAACCGGCTGCAAAGCTGTCCGGTTAAAATTCTTCTTGCCACTTATTTCGGCGAACTGGGCGAACATACTTCATTCACTTGCAAGCTGCCGGTCGCAGGTTTACATATCGACTTAGTCAGGGCGCCCGAACAGTTGACAGCCGTTTTAGACAACTTCGCCAATCACAAAGTGCTGTCATTGGGACTGATCGACGGACGCAATATCTGGCGGACCGATTTAAACGCCGCTTTGGCAACTGTTTCAACGGTACAAAAACGCTTTAAAGGCGAGCTTTGGCTGGCGCCTTCCTGTTCCTTGCTGCATGTGCCGATTGACCTGGAACACGAAAGCGCTTTAGATCCGGCGGTCAAATCCTGGCTGGCGTTCGCAAGACAAAAACTCAGGGAGTTGGAAGTCTTGCGTTTAGCGCTGGAAGAGCCGGAAGCGGCAGAACCCGATTTAATCGTATCGGAGAGCGCTGTCCGCTCGCGCCGTGAGTCCGGCTGGATTCATAATCCGGCGGTTCAAGCGCAACTCGCGAACATCGACGACTCGTTGATGCAACGCCGGAATCCCTTCCCGGTGCGGCGGGAGCAGCAACGGGCCAAACTCAACTTGCCCGCTTATCCGACCACGACCATCGGCTCGTTCCCGCAAACGCCGGAAATCCGCAAGGCACGCGCCGACTTTAAACGCGGTCTAATCACTGAAGCCGACTATGTTCGGCAAATGGAACAAACAATAGCGTTCTGCGTCAGGGAACAGGAAAGCCTGGGACTCGATGTGCTGGTGCATGGTGAAGGAGAACGCAACGACATGGTGGAATATTTCGGCGAACAACTGGACGGTTTTTTATTCACCGCCAACGGCTGGGTGCAGTCTTACGGTTCCCGTTGCGTCAAGCCCCCGATCATCTACGGCGATGTCAGTCGGCCCAAACCGATGACCGTGCGTTGGAGCCGGTACGCCCAATCGCTGACCGACAAACCGATGAAAGGCATGTTGACCGGTCCGGTAACAATCCTGAACTGGTCGTTCGTTCGGGATGACCAGCTACGGTCAATTACCGCTTATCAATTGGCCCTGGCGATACGCGAGGAAGTCAACGATTTGGAACGTGCCGGTATCCCGATTATCCAGATCGACGAAGCCGCTTTCCGGGAAGGCTTGCCGCCGCGTCAATCGCGTTGGCACGAGTATCTGGATTGGGCGGTGCGGGCTTTCCGGATTTGTTCCAGCGGCGTAAAAGACGGCACGCAAATTCATACGCACATGTGCTATTCGGAGTTCAATGACATTATTACATCTATTGCCGACATGGATGCCGATGTAATTACCATCGAAACCTCCCGTTCCAATATGGGGCTGCTGGATGCCTTCATCGATTTCAATTACCCGAATGAAATAGGACCCGGCGTCTACGACATACACAGTCCGAACGTGCCGACAACCGAAGACATGGTCGTTTTGCTGAAAAAAGCGGGGGAAAGAATAGAGTCCGGCAAGTTATGGGTCAATCCCGATTGCGGATTAAAAACCCGGCAGTGGCAAGAGGTTAGGCTGTCATTAGCCGGTATGATCGAAGCCGCCAAGACTTTAAGGTCGGCTTTAGGATAAGTTCAAACCGTTTATATGTAAAACTTGAATATGCCTCGTCCTGGCGTCGGGCATGAAGCTCAAGTCCTCCGGCGAAACCGGAGGGCTTGGCGTTTAACAGACGTATAAACAGTATAAAATTTCGTATCAGCCGTGTCTTCGCGGCGAATAGAAAATGTTAAAAGACTTTAACGAATGCCGTAAGGTTTCAAGAGCACGTTAGAATTTCGCCGTAAAACCTAAACGGAAACTGATCGGTTCGACCGGATGGAACACGTAATCGTTAACCCCGTCCCGGCTTTCGCCGGGCAGGCGGGACGCGTAGTAATAAGTAATGCCGGCGTCTTTACGGTTCAGCAGGTTAAAGGCTTCAGCCTGAACGCTCAGGTTCTTGTTTACTTCATAACCCAACATCGCGGATAGCAGCAGGGTTGGGGCTGAAAGAACGTCGCCGCTTTCATCCAACGCGCGAGGGCCGAAATAGCGTACCCGCGGTCCGCCGAAAAAGCCGCCCCACAGGTCGTGAAATGTCGCGCCCGATGCGATTACCGTTGCGACCGAGTTCGGTATGTAATTACCCATGTCTTCAACATTGTTTCGAAAGCGCGAATGGGAAAAACTCACGTCGGCATCGAAAGTCAGCCAGTCGGTTGGCGAATAGTAGTTGGCAAACTCAAGACCGTAGCGGCGGCTGGGCCGGCTGGCCTCCGTGGTTCCGGCATCGCCGACAAACAGCAGTTCCGAATCGATGTCCAGCCACCAGATCGCCAGCGTGCTTTGCAAACCTTTGATCCAGGTCGAGCGCACGCCTATTTCCGAACTGTATGTGCGCACCAGCGGGGTAGCGCGGGTAATAAGGTTGCCGTCGGCATCGGTTGCGCTGCCGGTGACCGGGTCGACACGCGTGGTCACGCCGCGGGCATCGTTGCTGTGATAACCGAGGCCGCCGTTCAGGTAAAACTCCGTGTCCGCCCAAGGACCGAAAACAATGCCCAGTTTGGGGCTGACCAAGCCGTCATAGCGTTCGCCGCTGTTTTGACTTCGGTTGCTTCTCACATCGAAGCGAAAACCGTCGAAACGCAGGCCCAGACTGGTGCGCAGCCAATCATTCCAATGCGTTTTATTTTCCGCATACGGACTAATGCTGGTTACCGTAATCGTGTCTTGCCGGGTAACGCCGTACTGCACTTGGGCGTGGGTTTGGGTTAAAGCGTTTTGAATATTGTCGTTACGAATTTGCAGGCCGAACGTGGTATCCGAATCGGCAGCGCCGATTTTATGGAATAGGGTATGGCTGCCTTTAAAACCTGTGGTCCAACGATCGTCGGGCTGGCCGAATTGGTCGCCGCAGCTATTGAACAGGCGGGGATCGAGCTGCCCGGCGTTTAAGCCCGCGCAACCGTCAGGATTAGTGAATTCGTTATTATCCAAAAAATAAGTAAAGTTCGAATACAGGTTCAGCTTGGAATATATCCCGTAAGCGATAAGCTTGGTTTCGCTGTCGGCATCCTGGCGATGCCATTCACCGGTCAGGCTGTAACGCTGGCTGTTGCCGCCGTCGGTCGGGTCGATGGCGTCGAACCGACCAATGAGCCCTTGATCGACTGCGCGTTGAGCAATCTGATCGGTGGACTTCCAATCGGATTGAGTAGCCATGCCGGTTATATTCCAGTCCCGATCGCCATGTTTTTCGCTATAACGCAACATGCCGTTAAATTTCAAATAATCATTGCCTACTGTCCACGGCCCGTTATTGTGTACCGTTTCTCCGGCATACAACAACACGCCGTCGCCCAGCTTTTGAGATCCAGCCGCCAAGCCTCGGTAATAATCGAAGCTGCCGCCGGTAAACTTGATAATATCTTGCGGCAGTTCTTTAAAATAATGGATATTCGCCGAACCGGTGCTGGAGAAATCCCCGTTTTCCGCATAGTTACCGCCTTTTTTAAATTCCAGCGTTTCTATTAATTCAGGAATCAGGAAGTTGGTGTCAGTCCAGCCTTGTCCGTGCGAATGGGATAGCTGGTTAACCGGTACGCCGTCAATTTGGGTCAGAAAGTCGGTGCCGTGATCCAGGTTAAATCCGCGCAAGAAATACTGGTTGGCTTTACCTTCGCCGCTGTGCTGAGTGGCGATCAGGCCGGGGACCGTTTCCAGCACTTCGGCCGGTCGGCTTATCGCCCGGTATTTAAGCTGGGCTTGGCCTATATTGCCTTGCGAGGCGCTGTCGGCAACGCCCACTTGGGAATCGCTCCGGCCGGTAATGATCATTTCATCAAGCGTCACAGATTTATTTTTATCGGTTTGCGATTCGGTTTTTACAGCGTCTTTAGCCGTATTTGCCGTCGAATCTTTCTTTTCCTGGGCATTAGCGTTGCTGCCGATCAAAAGAGCAAAGATCAAAACAGCCAGACGTGCTGTTAATATGCCTGCACAGTGTAATAACAAGGTTGCGGATACAAAGCCGACGGTGTACGAGGTCAGGCTTGCTGAGGCCGACATTTCCTGTCCATGGGCATAGCCGTGGAAAAAGGCGAAGAATGCCACGATCAACACATTGATTCGGGCGCTGAATCGTACTTTGCCGACGATAACCACACTAAATACCAGCCCGGAAAGAAGAATCATGATTTCCACGCTGGGAATAGCCAAGCTTGCTGCCGAGGCAAGCCCGCCAAGACTCATGACGCTGACAAACGCAAGCGGCAACATCCAGATGGCTTGTCCACGTAGTTGAGCCGCCCAAATACCTACCGCAACCATGGTGAGAAGATGATCCCATCCTTGCAGCGGATGAAGAAAACCATGACTCCAATCGCTATTAACGGCAAGAAGAAGTGTTGGAATTTTAAAGACTGAGCAAGAAAGTAATATGAATAATCCCAAGGAAAGAAGGCGCTTCTGCGGATTAAAACTAATGAGGGTTACATTTTTCATAGTATCTCTCTCGTTTTAATTTGTAAGGTTTCCTTAACAACGATATTGGGAATGTTTCGCGGAGTTTCCTGCGTGTGTAACTGGGTATCGGAACCAGTCAGTAATAATGAATCGAAGATGATTTTTTGCATGTGTATCCTCTTGCGCCTCCCGCGCATAATGGTTGATTTACACAACAGAGGACAAAAGAAAACGAGAGGAAGTGGTGCTGTCGTTTTCGCTGACAGCCCTCCGCTGTACCGAATTAAACTTTCGGGCCGGTCTCCGGGCTTATAAGTGGCGTTAACCTGAATCATCACCTTCCCATGCGTAAGCACAGTGGCATCTCGATGAAACTTTACTTATATACCGTTGCGGGGGCAGCGTCGGATTTGGATACCGACTTCCCGTTTAACCATTGGGTTTGAAAAACCCTCCGGAACCTGAAAGCTGGGATGATTATAAGGGGTGGAGTGGATAAAGCAAATTTGCTGGGATAGGGGATAGGTTTTGTGTAATTAGTTTTTTATCTAGAGAGGAATTGTTTATACTCAGGCGGCAATAAAAAACAGAGCGGTGTTAAGCAGTGTTCGAAATTTTGATATACACCATAAAGTGTTTATTTATAGATAATTGTAATTAGGAACCGATACCATGTCGATTGAAAACGATTTTCACGAAGCGATGCTAGAAATTTACCAGCAAGCCGGTAAAGAAGCTGGCTATTGGGCAAGACGTTTTTTACGGGCAGTAAAACAGCATGGTGGTTTAGAATATGCTCATCGTATGTTGTTGCCACGCAAAAACAACTCAATACAAAGTGGTCTTCAGGCTTTAATTGATGTGGGTCGTGTCGATATAAGTGTCGAAACTCTCGTTCTTCGGACAGAGTTTTCATCTCTCTTTTCCGATATTGAGCTTCAGGAAGCACGTAGGCGTTTAGATGGATTACCTGATTATGCGAAACGTAAAGACGTATCCCCTGATTTGGTATTTCCTGAAACGCTCCCACAAGGGCTTCCTTATATTGAGGGCGCGGTACGAAAAATAACAATTAACGCATATGAACGCGACCAAAATGCCCGTGCAGCTTGTCTTGCTAAACATGGTTATAGCTGTGCCGTATGCACTATGAACTTTAAGGATAAATACGGCTTCATGGGTGAAGGCTTTATTCATGTTCATCACAAAAAGCCACTTGCAACAATTCGCTCAGAATACAAATTAGACCCAGCAAAAGACTTAGTGCGTGTTTTAAAAGTCAGTCACAAAGTCGTCCGAGCATTAAATTTATCATTG